>JBEBJD010000301.1:0-21136 GCA_040080075.1 Hyphomicrobium sp.
TCACATGACCAATCGAAAGGCGAACAAGAACGATGCCCTGGAGCAAAGATAACGGCGGAAGTGGCGGTGGCTGGAAGGGCGGCGGCGGCGGCGGCGGCGGTCCGTGGGGCCAAGGCCCCGGTGGCCCCAACCAACCGCCCGATATCGAAGAAATGCTCAAGCGCAGCCAAGACCGCATGAAGCAGGTTATGAAGGGCGGAAGTGGGGTGCCTGGTGGTTTGATATTTTTAGGTGCCGCCCTTGCCGCCGCAGTCGTGGGCTTTTATGCCTTCTTCTTCCAGGTCAATCCTGGCGAGCAGGGCATCGTCATGCGCTTTGGCCAGTTCGTGCGGCAAGAGGGAGCGGGTCTGCATTTCAAATGGCCGCCCCCGTTCGAGGAAGTGCAACTTCTCAACGTGACCAACGAAAATATCGTCGAAGTCGGCACCCGCACACAGGCGAGCCAGCGCAACAATCGCTATTCCACTCCGGTGACGCCCCGCGACATGCCTGAAGAAAGCTTGATGTTGACCTCTGACGAAAACATCGTCGACATTGACTTCGTGGTGCTGTGGTCGATCGCCAATGCTGAGAACTATCTGTTCAGCATCGAACGCCCCGATGACACGGTGAAGGACGTTGCCGAAAGCGCCATGCGCGAAATTATCGGCAGAAGTAAGATCGGCGATGTGCTGGCTCCAGGCCGCGAGCCCATCGAAATCGCGGTTAAAGGGCTGATGCAGGACGTACTCGACAGTTACAAGTCGGGTGTCAAGATCAACCAAATCAAGATCCAGCAGGCCCAGGCCCCAGCCCAGGTTCGCGCGGCCTTCGAAGACGTGATCTCGGCCATACAGGACCGCGACCGCGCTCAAAACGAAGCCCGCGGCTATGCCAACAAGGTGATCCCGGAAGCACGCGGCGAAGCCCAGCGTATTCTACAGGCTGCACAAGGTTACAAGGAACAATCGATTGCCGATGCGACCGGCCAGACGGCCCGTTTCTTGAGCGTTTATGAACAGTACAAAAAGGCCCCCGACGTGACCCGTAAGCGCATGTATCTCGAGACCATGGAAGGTGTCATGGGCAGCTCCGATAAGATTATTATCGACAGCAAAGCCGGCAATGGCGTTGTCCCCTATTTGCCTCTCGATCAGTTGAACCGGAAGCCTAAGTCCGCCGAGGGAGAAAACTGAGATGCGATACGTTTTGGGATTCTTTCTTGTACTTCTGGCCGTCGCGGCAGCTGGATTCTATTCGTCGGCCTTCATCGTGCATCAGTATGAGCAGGCCATTGTATTGCGCTTCGGCGATCCGACGGCCCGCAGCGCCCCAATCACAAAACCAGGTCTGCACTGGAAGGTGCCTCTCGTCGAAACGGTCGAATATTTCGATAAGCGCATTCTCGACATCGATACCGACCCGCAAACCGTGATCGTTGCCGACAAGAAGCAGCTCGTCGTTGACAGCTTTGCGCGCTATCGCATCGTCGACCCGCTCAAGTACTATCAAAAACTGCGCAACGAGCAGGGCGCGCGCTCGCGCCTTGGCGTAGTTCTCGATTCATCTCTACGGTTGGTCCTGGGATCGGCCACCATTGAGGCCGTTGTGCGCGACAAGCGCGGCGAGCTTATGGACGAGATTCAGCGCCGCGTAAATGCCGATGCCAAAGAGTTCGGCATCGAGATCACAGACGTTCGCATCATGCGCGCCGACTTGCCTCCGGCGATCTCGGAATCTATCTACAAACGCATGCAGACCGAGCGCCAGCAGGAGGCCAGCCAGTTCCGGGGCGAAGGCGAAGAGCAGCTACGCCGAATCAAGGCCGATGCTGATCGGCAGGTCACCATTCTCAAGGCCGAGGCCACACGGGACTCAGAAAAGATCCGCGGCGAAGGCGATGCCCAGCGCAATAAGATCTTTGCCGACGGCTTCAACCAAGACGCCAGCTTTTTCGAGTTCTACCGGACCATGCAGGCCTACGAACGCGGTTTGAAGTCGGGCGACACAAGAATGGTGTTGTCGCCGACCTCGGATTTCTTCCGTTATTTTAATAATCCTGATGGTCTGACCGCACCCAAACCATGACCGACTTAGCCGTCGCCTTTGGTCTAGTGCTTGTCATCGAAGGGCTGTTGTGGGCGCTCACCCCCCACACAGCCCTTAAGATGCTCGAAATGGCGGCGGAAACGCCGCCCGAGCAACTCAAAAAGTTGGGCACAGCCGCCGTCGCCGCCGGAGTCGCCATCGTCTGGCTGGCTCGGGGTTGAGTAGGCGGGCAGGCTCTCACTTCTGTCCGCCAAACCTCACTTGCCAGCCCTCTGCCATGACATTGACACGCCCCCCTGGTGCTTTGCCTTGAGAGCGCGGTATGCTTTGTATACAAGGCCGCTGGCCGTTCACAAAAGGACAGACTATGATCGCGTCACGGTTCAAAATTTGGGGCTCTAAGGGGTTTGGCCGCGCTGCCTGCACCGTCGCTGCGGCACTGACGCTGGCCGCTGTCGCCGCCTCGCCTTCGCTGGCCCAACGCGGCCCTGAAAGCCTGGCGCCGCTTGCCGACAAGCTGATTGATGCCGTTGTCAATATCTCAACCACTCAAACCGCTAAGGCCGCCGAAGGTGTGCCACTGCCCAAAGTCCCCAAGGGATCGCCGTTCGACGAATTCTTCGAAGACTTTTTTAATCGCAAGGGCAACGGCCGCACGCCGCCAGCCGATCGCAAGGTTTCATCGCTGGGATCGGGCTTTGTCATCGACGGCAAGGAAGGCCTCATTGCCACAAACAATCATGTCATCGACGGTGCCGACGAAATCATCATCAATTTCCACGACGGCTCGAAGCTCAAGGTCGATAAGGTGGTCGGGCGCGACACTAAAGCGGATTTGGCCTTGCTCAAGGTGACCCCCGTTAAACCTTTGGCTGACGTCAAATTTGGCTCGTCCAGCACCATGAAGGTGGGCGATTGGGTCATGGCTATCGGCAACCCATTTGGGCTGGGTGGAACCGTCACGGCCGGCATCATCTCGGCCAAGCAGCGCGATATCAATTCGGGCCCCTATGACGACTTCCTGCAGACCGACGCATCGATCAACAAAGGCAATTCCGGCGGGCCGTTGTTCAACATGACCGGCGAAGTCATCGGCATCAATACAGCCATCATCTCGCCGACCGGCGGCTCGATCGGCATCGGCTTCGCCGTGCCATCCGATACCGTCACCAATGTCATTGCCCAACTCAAAGACTATGGCGAAGTGCGGCGTGGCTGGCTGGGCGTCAAAATTCAGACCATCGGAGAGGATATCGCCGAGAGCTTTGGCGTTCCCGAAAACACGGGCGCGCTGGTCGCGGCCATCACGCCCGATAGCCCGGCTTCAAAGTCCGGGCTGGAGACGGGCGACGTCATTCTTAAATTTGATGGCAAGGAAGTCACCACTATGCGCGGCTTGCCAAAGCTTGTCGCGCAGGCTCCCATCGGCAAGAGCGTCGAAATCGAGGTGATGCGGCAGCGCGAGAAAAAGACCTTCTCGGTCGTCATTGGCCGGCTTGATGAGGAAGACGATAAGATCGCACTCGGAGGGGACAAGAAGGAAAAAGACGAGGAGAAACCCTCCGTCACCACTGTTCTCGGCCTAAAACTGACTCCGCTGACCGACGAATTGCGCCAGCAATTTGGATTCGACCAAAAACTCAACGGCCTGATTGTTACCGAGATTGATCCCGATAGCCCTGCGGCGGCCAAAAACTTACGAGTTGGCGATGTTATCGTCGAAGCCCAGCAGGAAGAAGTCCGGACTGCCGAGGGCCTGACTGCTACCATCGAAAAAGTCAAAAAGACAGGCGCCAAAACTATCATACTTTTGGTCGAGGATTCGAAGGGCGATACCCGGTTTGTCGGCGTTCCACTGTAGCGGGATCTCCACAACCCCTCATCATTGGGCAAACCTACACACTGGTTTTTGCGGCGCTGACCGGGTAAAAACCGGCGCAATGCACTATAATGGGCCGTGCTTCGGCACTTGCTGGCCGCTACCTCACTTTGGAGGCATACGCCTTTGTCAGAACGCCACAATCTGCTCGACACCATTCTCGATAGTTTCGAACCCGTTCATCCAGATGGGCATAAGTTCGTGGCAGCGGCGGCAGTTGCCACGCTCGTGCTGTTCTGGCTGTGGCCGCCGCTCGGCTGGATCGCGGCTCTGCTGACAGCTTACATCGCCTATTTCTTCCGCGACCCCGACCGGGTCACACCGATGCGCGAAGGGCTCGTGATTTCGCCCGCCGACGGCCGCGTCTCATCAATTGAGAAAATCCGCCCTCCCTCCGAATTGGGACTTGGCACAGAAGAGCGCGTGCGCGTCTCGGTATTCCTGTCCGTGCTCGACGTACACATCAACAGGGCGCCGGTTGCTGGCCGCATCATCCGCTCGGTCTACGTTCCGGGCGCATTCTTGAATGCAGCACTCGACAAGGCCAGCGAGGACAACGAGCGCCGCGCCCTCGTTATTGAAACCTCAAGCGGAACGCAGATCGGCGTTGTGCAGATTGCCGGCCTCATTGCACGCCGTATCGTCACCTTCTCGCGCGAGGGCGAGAGCGTGGGCACCGGCCAGCGCTTCGGGCTGATCCGGTTCGGTTCCAGAGTCGATACATTCTTGCCTCCAGGAAAGACCGCCCTTGTATCCGTCGGCCAGCTCGCCATCGGCGGTGAAACCGTATTGGCTGACTTGAAATCAGATGAACCCGAACGTGAGGCCCGCCGCGTCTGAAATGCCGGCGCTGCAAAGGAGATTGAATGCTTATTGGCCACCTCGCATTGATCACAGCCGCGGTGTTCTTTGGAGCAGCACTCTACATCAGCGCCGCCGAACAGCCCGCACGCCTTAGCCTCGATGATCAGGGCCTGCTGGCGCAGTGGAAGCCGGCCTACAAGAGGGGTTTTGCGTTGCATGCTCCGCTAGCGGTCATCGGCTGCATCTTGGATCTTATCGAACGGCCCGGTCTGCCAGAGACAAATTTCAACTGAGTACTTTTAAACATGGACAACGAGGAGCCGCACACCATGGATCCAATCGTCCCGCAGCTTGAAAAAGAAACCCGGCGGCGCAGACGCCGGCGCATGTTCAACCATGCTCGCATCCCCGTCCGCATGCTGGTGCCCAATTTCGTCACACTTCTGGGATTGTGCTGGGGCTTGACGTCAATCCGCATGTCGATTGAAGGCCGCTGGGAGCTGGCGCTCGGTGGCATCGTGCTGGCCGCCATGCTTGATGGCGTAGATGGCCGCGTCGCCCGTTATCTCAAGGCATCGTCGCGCTTTGGCGCGGAACTCGATAGCCTAGCCGACTTCGTCAACTTCGGCGTTGCTCCCGCCATCCTGTTGTTCACCTGGGGCATGCAGAGCATCAAGAGTTTCGGTTGGATTTGCGCACTGCTATTTGCGCTCGCCTCAGCCATGCGGCTGGCCCGCTTCAATGTGGCGAGCGATGACGAAAAGCCCAAATGGCAGTCGAATTATTTCACCGGGATGCCAACCCCGGCCGCGGCCATTGTCGTGCTCCTGCCGCTCTATCTGTTTCATCTCGGCCTTGACGTTCACAACAGCCCGGCGATGCTGTTCATGATGCTGGCCTACACTTTGGCAATCGCTCTGATGATGGTGTCGTCTATTCCGACCTATTCGGGAAAATTGATGGGCGAGCGCATCGGACGGGAGTGGGTGCTGCCGATCTTCATTGTGGCCGTCGCGTTTGTCGCATGCCTTGTTACATATCCCTATGAAACGCTGGCGCTTGCGACCATTGGCTATCTCGCCACCATTCCGTGGAGCGTGAAGCGGTATCGTCAATTGGATAGTGAGCATGCGGTGATAATATCGGGGCCTGTCCCTGCGCCGGGTGAGCCCGCTGGAACGTCGGGCATCTCCACACCACCACCCGGCCCCTCAACACCTCCGTCTGCCGCAGGCGCGCCTTCACCGGCTGCCAGCGGGCCAACGCCCGCCGGAAATGCCCAGGTGATCGGCTTCCGGCCCGGCGAACCCAAGCGCTGAGTTCAACATGCACATCGAGCCTCTGGCTATCCATTGCGTCAAGATCCTGACGCCGCAACTCTATGCCGACGAGCGCGGATACTTCTGCGAGACCTGGAGTGCGGCGGCTTTCGCGCGCGCCGGGCTGCCCGATCATTTCGTGCAGGACAATCACGCTTCATCGATCAAAGCTGGAACAGTGCGCGGTCTGCACTACCAGAAAAACCCGCACGCGCAGGGTAAACTAGTGCGGGTGGTGCGCGGCTCAATTATCGACGTCGCTGTGGATCTGCGCCGCTCTTCGCCGTCCTACGGGCAGCATGTGTCAGTGTTGCTGTCAGCGGACAATAAACGGCAGATGTGGGTGCCACCGGGCTTTGCGCACGGTTATGCAACGCTCGACCCCAATACCGATGTCATTTACAAGGTGACGCACGGATATGCCCCAGGCACCGAAGGCGGCATCTTGTGGAACGACCCGGCCCTAGCCATCGATTGGCAACTGAACGGCCTGATCCCTGTCCTGTCGGAAAAAGATAAGCGGCTGCTGCCACTGGCGCAGACGGATCACGGGTTCTAAAATAGAAAAGCGACACGCCCGCATAGCAAGTGACGTTCGGGGCAACTAGTCGGCTTGGCCATCGGATGGAATAGGTTCGGCGTTCCAGGCTTTTGTTTTGTCGCATTTTTTACAAAGAACCGCGGTCCACTTCGCAGGACAAATACTCTAGGGACTGGCCGCATTCGACGTGCCGTCTTGCACGGCGCGCAGGCCCATGAAGAGCAAACTATCAAAGCCCTTCCATAAAAAACTTGCTGGTTCAACGTCAGCCCCTGCGTGCAGCGGCACTTCGCTGACCGCCGTCGGAGTGCCGCCCGTTGTTGTAGAACTCGAGACCCGTAACGTCGCAACCTGATCACCCTTTTTGATCGGTGCTTTCAGGGGGCCTTGATAGATGATCTCTCCTTTGAGCTTTTGATTGGCAGGAAAACGCGGCAGCACCACTTCAAGATCGCCTTCCGCCTTGCCCGTAAGCGGCACATACCAAGTGCTGCCACCCCAGACACGGGCACTGCCGACTTCTTCACCCGCGTTGAACAGCTTCATCTTGGCGAAGGAGCGAATGCCCCATTCAAGAAGCCGCCGGCCTTCTTCCTTGCGCACTTTCTCGTCTGTTAGCCCCATGACGACGCCGATCAGGCGGCGTCCCTCACTAAGTGCGGAAAATGCGACCCCATAACCGGCGGTCTGGGTATGGCCTGTCTTGAGACCGTCGACGCCGAGTTCGCTGCCTAGCAATGGGTTGCGATTGTAAAATTTATGTTTGAGGAAGGCGAACTCTTTCTGACTAAACAGATGATACTGGCTGGGGTAATCGCCGATGAGGTGCTTCGCCAGCAGTGCCAGTTCGCGAGCTGTCATCAAGTGTTCTGGATCATCCAAACCAGTGGCGTTGCGGAAGGTCGACTTCTTCAGTCCAAGCCGGCGGGCTTCCTCCTCCATCTGCTTGGCGAATGCCGCTTCGGTTCCCGCCAAACCCTCTGCGACGGCAATGCAGGCATCGTTACCCGACTGTACGATGATTCCTTGAAGCAGTTCGTCGACCCGGGCCTTAGTATTGATCGGAACAAACATCGCCGACGTGCCGGACGGTGCGCCGCCCTTGCGCCAGGCATTTTCACTCATCACGAATTGGTCGTCCCCTTTGACCTTACCCTCTTTCATTGCCTTGAACAGCACGGCGATGGTCATCAGCTTGCTCATGCTGGCGGGTGGCACCAGGTCGTCTGCGTTTTTTTGAAAGAGTACGGAGCCTGTCTCGAAATCCATCAGCACGGCGTTGCGCGCCTTGGAGACGAATTCACCCGACTGAGGACTGGTCTGTTGAGAGACGGCCGGAGTCATTCCAATTGAGCCGGAGAGAGCAAGGCAAAAGGCGAGCCAACACGGCCAAGTCAAGAAACGATAGCTAGAATTTCGGGTCATTGAGTATATCCGGAAACCGATCAACGTCATCGCTGCTGACGATGCGGTTGGAGACGCCGGGAGTCAACGGGAACAAAATTTGCGGCCGCCCACTCACCCGCAGTACTGAGATTTGACACTGAAAACGCCAGCGCCTCCAGTTCCCTAGATGCTAATTCAATCCAGCCCGATAGACTTCCGGCGACCAGCCTTGATGCTGCGGCGGTGCGGACTGCAAGGCCGTCAAGCGGGGACCAGGCTGCGGAGTTGGCGAAGCCAACCGGGACGATCCGCTAGACCAGGGCTGCGACGCCAAGAAGCGGCGCTCGTTCCAGTCATTTCCATTGAGTGGGGCTGGACCTGCATAGCGCACCCGTACCTGTGCCGTACCATGATCGATCACACCCAGCGCCCGCGCGGCCCCATTGGATAGGTCGATAATTCTCCCGCGAGCATATGGCCCACGATCATTGACCCGGACCATGACCGTCCGGTTGTTCACAAGGTTGGTGACATAGACATAACTCGGCATCGGCAAGGTGCGATGCGCGGCCGACAGCGACGTCATATCGTAGATTTCGCCATTGGAAGTTCGGCGGCCATGAAAGTCCGAACCGTACCAAGATGCCAAGCCTACTTGGTCGTATCCCGGCTCCTCGCGCGGCTGATACCATTGGCCATTGATCTGATAGGGAGTACCGACCTTATAGACCCCGCCTCCCTTTGGAATTTCGCCGCCACTTTGACCTGTATGGGAGTTAGGTGCCGTCCGCTGGCTTGCCGGTAGCGGTGCAGCCGATCCCACCCGCTGCTCTGGCATGGGACCAGCACCCGAACATGCGCTTAGCGCCAGGCCCAGGCCCAACAACCAAATGCCGCAGGCGCGCACAGACAGCAACCGTCCTAAAGCAGCGGCCCAAGCCCTGCCGGAACGCATATATTTTCGCACGTGCATTTCGCGCCCCAAGTCCAAGCCCAGACCGGCCTTTGCAACCGGCGGGCGTGCTCCCGCTGCCCCACCGCAGCTGGCACGCATTCAAATGTGAGCAGAAAATAGGGTGATTGGTATCCGTTAAGGAATCGTTAAGGCGCATAACAGTGAGTCTACGTGCAATCAGCCATCACCCTTGTTGAGCAAAAGTTATTCCTTTAATGAATAAAGGCGAGACATTTTTGTTCGAATGCATTAATTAGATAAACTGTTTCTCCGGAAATGAGTGGCCGAGACGCGTATTTGTCGGCGCAAAGGCGTCTGGCCTCTCAACTGGAACGACAGGTCAAATCATGGCCGGCCTGAACCAATTTGTGCGGGAGCTGACTATAGCAGCTCAAGATCCAAACATGGCGAACCACCCAACTAACGCCGAACTTCTCAAGCTTGACAATCAATTGTGTTTCGCATTGTACGCGGCTTCGCGTGCCATCATCCGAACCTATCGCGACCAACTCGAAGAATTGGGGCTAACTTATCCTCAGTACCTTGTATTGACGGTACTTTGGGAAACCGATGCTCTGACCCTGACGGCAATTGGCCGCCGCTTACGGCTCGACAGCGGCACGCTTACTCCATTGGTCAAGCGACTAGAAACCAGCGGACTTGTATCGCGCAACCGGCGCAGCTCGGATGAGCGTGAAATCGAGATCGCGCTGACGCCTGCAGGCCGGGCGTTGCAGTCCCAGGCCGTCAGTGTGAGACAGGCCGTAGTGCGCCGGCTGGGCATGCCGGAAGACGAGATCGGACGGCTAAAGTCAGAGCTTATCGCTCTCGTCAAAACATTGGATGGGGATGGGACAGAGGGCGAAGTCCAAATGGACACGCGCTTGGTTGTGGCGGGCCGCTAGTGTTCTGGAATAATCGCTTAGTTCCGGGTGAAGGCCGGCAAGCGATTGTTAAACCAGAACACAAACCAGAAAGTGACGAGTGTCCTGATCGCGAAGTTCGTCATATTTTCCGGCGCGCTCACTGCGAATTTTGCGATCAAAAGGACACTAGAAAACTTATGATTCTAGTGTGGCTCAAGTCGAGAAGTCCGCCGAAGCGGCCGCCGCAAGAATGGCGCGGAGTTCTCGGCCATCACACTAGGGTTCCGGGCTGACGCTGAGGGTACGAAGCGTCAGTGTCCGAACACTAGCGCGGCCTGCAAAGCCCCATCATTGCGACGAAACGGGCCTAACACTCCCGGTCAGCAAGAGCGGGACTACCATTGCGTGGCTGGCATGGTTGTGGCAGCGATGGTTCGCGCCTGTTGGCGCGGCCACAACTAGGCAACGGACACTTCATGAAAACGGACACACCGCGCACCATCCGCCTTAAAGACTACCGTCCACCGGCTTACCTCATCGACAGTGTCGATCTGGACATTGCCCTTGATCCCGCTCGCACCAGAGTGATCGCTAAACTGAAAATCCGGCCCAACCCCGCACTCGAAACCCCTGGTGGACCGCTGCAATTAGATGGTGAGCATCTCGAACTCATCGACCTCCGGCTTGGCGGAACAAAACTCACCCCAAAAGACTACAAACTCACTCCAACCGGGCTGACGATCCACAAAGTACCGGAACGGCCCTTCACCCTCGAAACAACGACCTTCGTCAATCCGGAAGCCAACAAAGCCCTGCAAGGAATCTATCGCTCGCGAGGCGTGTACTGCTCGCAGTGTGAGGCGCAGGGCTTCCGCCGCATAACTTACTTTCTCGACCGGCCCGACGTGCTGTCGGTCTATACGTGCCGCATCGAAGCCAGTGCCGCCGGTTGCCCGATACTTCTGTCGAACGGCAATCTCAAGGAAACCGGCAAGCTGGAAAAGTCCAAACGCCATTTCGCAATCTGGCACGATCCCCACCCCAAACCCTGCTATCTGTTCGCCGTGGTCGGTGGCGATCTGGGGGTCATTTCATCGTCGTTCAAAACCGTCTCGGGGCGCGAGGTTGCCCTCAACATCTATGTCGAACATGGCAAAGAAGCGCGTGCCGAGTGGGCCATGGATTCGCTTAAGCGTTCCATGCGGTGGGACGAGAAGCGGTTCGGCCGCGAGTATGATCTAAATGTATTCAACATCGTTGCCGTATCTGACTTCAATATGGGGGCCATGGAGAACAAGGGCCTTAACATCTTTAACGACCGCTTGATCCTGGCCTCAGCCGAGACCGCGACCGACACCATGTACGAGGCCATTGAGGGCGTGGTTGCGCATGAATACTTCCATAACTGGACCGGCAATCGCATCACCTGCCGGGATTGGTTCCAATTGTGCCTCAAGGAAGGCCTGACCGTATATCGCGATCAGGAGTTCTCGGGCGATGAACGCTCACGCACCGTTCAGCGCATCACCGATGTCCGCCAATTGAAGGCACACCAGTTCCCCGAAGATGCGGGTCCCTTGGCCCATCCCGTGCGGCCCGAGAGCTATATCGAGATCAATAACTTTTACACCGCCACGGTTTATGAAAAAGGTGCGGAACTTGTACGTATGATTTCGGGAATCGTTGGCGCCAAGGCTTTCCGCGCGGGCATGGACTTGTATTTCGCCCGTCACGATGGCGATGCCGCCACCATCGAAGATTTCTTGCGATGCTTCGAAGAGGCCGCCAACACGGACCTCACCCAGTTCAAGCTGTGGTACCGGCAGGCTGGAACACCTGAAGTGGTGGCTACACTGACGTACGACCGGACGGCAAAATCGGCGGAACTGGAACTCAGTCAGATGCAGAGGGATACGCCGGGAGATGCTAAGAAGAAGCCGCTGCATATCCCCATCAAGCTGGCACTGCTGGGCGCGGACGGTGCCGAACTGCCCCTGGTTCTCGAAGATGGCAGCAAGCTTCCAGATGGGGTACTGCATCTGACCGAACGGTGCCAATCGGTACGCTTTACGGGCTTGTCTCAGCGCCCGGTCCCCTCACTGCTGCGCGAATTCTCCGCGCCCGTCAATCTCACGATGGATCTGAGCGACCGCGATCTCGAATTCCTGATGCAGCATGATAGCGATCTGTTCAATCGCTGGCAGGCGGCTACCACCTACGCAACACGCACGCTGCTACATATGGTGAGCGCCTTGCAGGCCGGCAAACGATCAAACCGGGGGGCATCATACGCCAAAGCGCTCAGCGTGACACTCAGCGACAAGTCCCTCGAACCGGCTTATCGTGCGGAATTGATGCGATTGCCCGGACAATCCGATGTGGCCCGCGAGATGGCGCGCAACGTTGATCCCGGTGTGATCTTCAAGGCCGTCAAGCAGTTATCGAAACTCACAGCAACCCTGTTGGGCGATCAACTCGAGGAGTTTTACGCAGCCTCGAAACCCCGAGGCGGCTATTCACCCGATTCGAAATCCAATGGACTTCGGGCCCAGAGAAATGGGGCACTAAGCTTGTTGTGCGCGCGCGCTTCGCCTCAGGATACCGCCCGCCTGATGCAGCACTTCATCAAAGCCAGCAACATGACCGACGAGGCCCACGCCCTTGTCTTGCTGGCGGCTAGCTCAAGCCCGCAACGAGACGAGGCACTTGCTCGCTTCTTCGAGCGCTGGCAGGGCGACCATCTCGTGATCGACACATGGTTTGCGGCTCAGGCGCAGTCGCCTCTGGACACCACCCTCGACACGGTCAAAGAGCTGACCAGGCACCCCTTGTTCTCGTTGACCGCCCCCAACAAGGTGCGAGCGCTCATTGGCGCATTCGCACAGCAAAACCCGGTGCAGTTCAATCGTCCCGATGGCGCGGGATACGCCTTTCTCAGCGAGATGGTGCTTGAGATCGGAAAATTCAATCCGCAAATCGCAGCCCGGCTGCTGTCGATTTTGCGGAGCTGGCGGTCGCTCGAACCGGTCCGCCGCGGCCTCGCCCGCAAGACCCTGCGCACCATTGCCAGCGCCAAAGATTTACCCGCCGACGTCTATGAAATCGTGACAAAAATGCTGGACGACTAGCGTCAATTTAAAATCCGCATAGCCCCCATTTAAACTCCCTCGACAGGTGAGTCGCGAATCAGTGAACTAAGGGGGTGATTCGGATTTTTGTGTTAGGCTGAGTCACGTGGGTTGCTCGCCGGACGCTTTTTCACAAATTGGCAGGAGACAGGGATGGCGGGGACAATGTCCGCCCATCCGCGGGGGACGTCTGTGTATTCACAGACCCTCGCTGAAGGGTATTGCAGCTTCACTGAAATGCTATTTTCGCACTATCGTGCGATGTCGGCGTGCTCCCTTCAACTTGCTGCACTCGCTCATCTGGTCATTTTGGCCGCAGCCGAAGTCTGGCCAGGAACGCAACGCAGTATCCCGCTCGTCATCTTGACTGGCCTAGTATTGGTCGTCGTCGCCCTCATGCAACGGCCACAGATTTATACCAAGAACGCATCGCAGTGCCCCGAACCTGCTGCCCCCCAACTGATCCCCCTCACTGACGATCAACTCGCCGGCCAATTCGCCGCCGCAGGCCTATCTCAATTTGCCCTCACCAGCCGTGAAGTCGCGCTCGAACGCCAGTCCCAGCGCCTCGTTGAAATCGCCGATACGGCCGTTCGTTCGCGCGGCGAAGCGGAACGCCGCGGACAGGCCTGGGCCGACCTCATGTCCAAGGTCAGTCATGAGTTGCGCACCCCTCTCAATGCTGTCATCGGCTTCTCCGATGTTATGAATGCCGAATTGTTTGGCCCTGTCGGGCACCCGCGCTACCGCGAGTACATCCATCACATCCGCGACAGCGGCCGGGCCTTGTTGAAATCAGCAGAAGATACGCTCGCCTTGACCGCGCTTCTGGCCCAGCCGTCCACTTCAAAGCCTGAAATCCTCGAATTGGATGAGTTCGCAACAGAGGCTTGGGCCTTTGTTTCACAGGACTGCGCAACTGACCGCCTCACCTTTAAGGTCATTGGGTTGACGGGACTGGAAGTCCTTTCAGAGCGCCGGCCACTGAGGCAGATCTTGATCAACTTGTTCTCAACAGCAACTGCGCTGGCCGCCGATGACAGCGTCATCAACCTGACGGCCCGGCAAGACGGCGATGTGGCCGAACTTGAGATTGCAGTGACTAAACTCGCCCCTTCTCGCACTATAAACGACGGCGCCTTGCCCTTGAGTCTGGCGCGAGCACTGTTGGAACTGCAAGGTACGTTCCTGATTGAACTCGACGGCACACCGGGAACATGGCGAGCTGTCACGGTCCTTTCGGTCGCAACACAGCAAGACTTTTTTTCAACTTCCAAAGTGCGCTCAACTTCTGCCTTTGGGGTGGTTTGCTAGTTCCCAAAGCTGACGCACCACTCAATGACATTAATTGTACCGGCCTAAGGGGCTCGATCATTTTCTGCCGGCTTCTCCCGCCTAGGCCGTTTCTGGACATCCTCAAACATATGCGGACGGCGCGCTTTCCAGCGCTCGGCCAGAGTCAGCCGTTCCGTGGGTGAGAGCTGCCCGGCTACGGCAATTAGGTTGCTTCTGATAGCCGCCTTGGTTGCCGCTTCGGCGGTATCGATTTTGTCAAACGCTTGCTTGAGCTGCGTGCCATCGAAGGGTTCTGCCGCCAAGGCCTGTGCAGCATCGCGGCGCGCCTGACGGCTTGCTGCCATCAGCGGCTCGATGTCGGGGCGCCCTTGTTGCTTGATCAACCGGCGTAGCTCCTTGGCCCGTTCCTTGGACAGCGTCCGTATGAAGCCCGTCATCGCCAATTCTGGTGTACCAGACGCACTACTTGAAACTGGTCGCGGGTGTTTAGCGATCCACAAAGAACCCACGGCAGCGCCCGCAAACAGAAGATTGACCGCAAGCGAAGCCAGCAGCATGAGCCGCCAGTAATCCTGTGGACTTGACGTTTCAGCTGCTGCACCATCCACTCGGCCCTGAGGTGTTGGGTCTGATGGACCGGTTGGATCCTGGACTGTCCCGCTCACAGGGTTCCCTCCTCATCTAAACCTGCAAAACCCGCATCTAAGGCCAGCTCCAAATCAAAATCGGTACCGTCAGTGCCTGCCCCATTCTGAGCGCCAACTACCAGTTGCCCGGCCAGAGACTGTGCTGCTTCCACAACGCCATCGGCTAAGCCCTGCGCTCCAGCATAAATGCCAAGCAGCAAAGACGCGGCAAGGGCCGCACTGGCCGGAAGCCCTGCCAAACGAGTGCGGTTTGGCGTCTGAAGCCGCCTAACTGGGGTAGCTGCCATGGAACGAGACCCGGCGACGGGTAGCGAATGTGACGGCTCTGCCGCAGCGCGCTCGTTGTCAATGGCGCGCGTAAGGTTTTGACGAAGTTTGGCCGAACGGCCGGGAGCGAGTTCTGGAAAGTCCCACACAAGGCGTTCGAGGGCCTTGGCCTCGGCCAACAGTCGTTGGGATTTTTCATTGCTTGCGAGAAGACCAACAAATCGCTGTTGGCTCGACAGTGGCCAGCGCCCGGGATCAGCACCATGCACCGCCAGATGCTGTTCCAGGGCCACTAATTCCAAATCAACCCGCTTTTCTTCGTCCGTCATGTCGCGATGTCCGGTAAAATATCAAACAGTGTTTGTGAAGGGTTCTTCGCCCGCCACTTTGGGCAGTGATTTTTGGTCATGAGTTATCGTCCAGAAGACTTCGCCAATCCGCCTCTAGTTGCTTTCTTAATGTGCGGCGCCCGCGAGCCAGTAGGCTCTCGACAGCATCGACCGTCAGCGCAAGCCGGCCCGCAATATCCAGTAGACTCAATTCTTCGTAATGAAACAGTGCCAGTGCCAGGCGCTGCCTATCCGGCAACGCTTGCATCGCCTGCTCCATGCGCGCTGCCGTCTGGCGGCCAGCTAACCCTGACAGCTGTGACGGGGGCTCGGATGGCTCGGGAACTGCATCATCCATCGGTGCGAGCCTGCCTTGTACACGCAGACGGTCGATGCACAAGTTCGACACCACCCGCCGCAGCCACGGACCCGCACCCGCTTCGCCAATGTCGAGTTGACCCGCCGAACGCCAAAGCCGGAGCAGAGCTTCTTGCGCAATGTCATCGCCCTCACCATGACCAGCCATCATCCGGTCCGCAACCGCCAGCAGCATGGCTTGATGCCTGTCGACGATCCGGGAAAAGGCTCCGAGGTCGCCGCTGGCGGTCAAAGCCAACAACGACCCGTCACTCTCGGTATTACCCGGTGCTGGCGACGCGGTCGGCCGCCCGCCTTCATCGCGTATGCCCAAGTGTGGCCCCAATGATTCAGCGAAGAGGCGCACTATGACTGTTTTCCCTGGCCCATGCCACTGCACAAGCAGTGGCCGCACCCGGCCTTGCTCAACGGGAAAACCAGCTTTTGCGGGTTGAAGTGGGAAAGTCATTGCTATCGATTTGCCCATCGTCATTGAGATCGAGTGCCGAAAATCGCTTCAGCGTCCGCGCCGAGAACTCCTCTTGCGATATTTTCCCGTCCTTATTCTGGTCGGACCAGTGCATGGTCCGTCTGGTCGAAAATTCGATGCGCTCGGCCGCTTGCTTGTCCAGTTCGGTGCGTTCAAGCGTCCCATCTGCGTTGGCGTCAATCTTGTTGAACTCGGCTTGGGTCTTTGCAACGATGGTGTCCAGCGTCAGGTCCGGGCGTTGACTCCGGCCCGCCCCAAGGCCCATTTTTTTTGATCCGCCGCCGCCAAACCAGCCATAACCCGTGCTCGATGAAGGAGGCTTGTCGCCGTCGTTGATCTTGCCATCGCTGTTGACATCGCGTCCGGCAAACAGTGCCCGAGGACCCTGCTCAAACTCTTCGCGCGAAATCTTACCATCCCGGTTGGCATCGATGCGCTTGATGAAGCGCTTAGTGCGGAATTCTGAAGGCTCCAACAACTGGGCGCCAATTTCCGCAGGATCCACCGTGCTATCTGCGTTGGCGTCCAACTCTTTGAATTCAGCCAGGCGCGGGCTCAGGTATTCGGCCTGTGAAATGCCACCGTTCCTGTCGCTATCCAGACGCTTTAACCGTTTGAAGGCATAACTGCTCTTGCCAACCGATGTGCCGGCATCCGAGCCGGATTTTTGCGCATTCACTGCTTTTTCAGGCTCGGCAGCTTGGGCCACCGCCACGACGCCACCTGAAATGGCCACAACAACAGACAGGCTCTTCAATAATTTGGACATGATTGCCTCCCGGGACGCGCTGGCGAAACTCAAAGGGGTGAAGGCCCCTTTGATGCCTAAACGCGCGAGCGGAACCTCATCCGTCGCCAGTATTGGGATTATTTAGACGACCAGTTTCACGAACAATGCATGAACTGCCGCCAGGGTCTCACGCAGATGGCCCTCGAGGATGGTAAAATCTGGCATGTGGCCCGCCACGGCCAATTGCTGCTTGAGCCCCAGTGGCGCGTGTGCCGGATCGAAGGCTCCTTCCAGGCACAGACGCAAAATCTGTCCGAGATTGTGCAGGAGACGGCAGGCACCCTTCAGGGTCTCCGCATCGGCAGGGTCCAGCACCCCATCCGCGCCGAGCTTTTGGAACACCGCAAGCGTATTCTGATCAAGCACTGAGGCATGTTGGGGGGCATGGATGAGTTGCAAATACTGGGCTATGAATTCCAGGTCGACTAGACCGCCGCGAACCTGCTTCAGATCCCAAATATCTTCGCTACCTTTTTCAGCCTCGATCCTGCGCCGCATATCGAGGACATCAGCTGCAGTTTTGGCCCGGTCGCGCGGGCGTGTCAGTGTCTGGTGAATAATTTGATTGACCGCATCGCGAATAGATAGCGGCCCGGTCACCACGCGGGCGCGTGTCAGCGCCAGATGCTCCCAGGTCCAAGCCTCCTGATCTTGATAAGCGGCGAAGCTGGAAAGCTGCGTCGCTACGGGACCTTTCTGCCCTGAGGGGCGCAGCCGCATGTCAACGTCATAGAGCAGCCCCTCGGCTGTGGGAGCCGACAGAGCCGCAACAAGTCGTTGCGTCAACCGGGCATAGTATTGGCTTGGCGCCAGAGGCCGCGGGCCATCCGATTGCAATGCGGCATCATCGAAATCGTAAACCAGGATGAGGTCTATATCGGAGGAAGCGGTCATTTCGCGCCCGCCCAACTTGCCCATGGCAACGACAGCCGCCGCACCGCCTGGGACGCGGCCATGAGTGCGCTCCATTTCGGCTTCCACAGCTGCCTGCAGCCGCGCAATGAGACACTCGGCCAGAAGTGCATAGGCGCTACCCGCCTGGCCAGCATGAATCGTTCCCGTCAGGACACGCACGCCGATCAAGAATGCCTGCTCTTGGCCGACAGCGCGGGCGCGATCCAGGACGTCCTGCATATCGGCACCAGGAGGCGTTTCGGCTGCGATCACTGCTTCGAGGTCTGCCCGTTCAACGAGTGAACCGAAGGTGCGCGGATCGAGAACGGCATCGAGCAGCCGCCGCCTTCGGGATAAGATGCGCGCCAAGCGGGGCGCAGTCCCCATGATATCGGCCACGAGACGGAGAAGATTTGGATTGGCGCGCAGCAGAGAGAATAGTTGTACGCCCTCAGGAAGCGAGGCTACAAAGCGATCGAACCCGGAAAATGCGAGATCTGGATCGGCGGTTGCACCCAAGGCCGCGATCAGCATGGGTTGCACTTCGGTCAGCCGTTCGCGCGCGCGCGGAGAGCGCACCGCCGGATAGCGCCCGTGATGCCACCCGCGAACGCTGGCCAGTACGCTTGAGGGCTGCGAGAATCCCATTTGGGTGAGCGCGGCGACGGTATCGGGGTCATCGGTCTCGCCGGCAAAGACCATATTGGCATCAGCCGGACTGAGCTGCGGACTATCCTCAAACAGCGCCTGGTAATGGCGCTGAACCGTTTCCAAGACGCTGGTAAATTCTTGCTCGAATGCGGCCCGGGTTTCATAGCCTGCAAAATGCGCGAATGTTTCGAGTTGGGCTTGATCATCGGGCAATTCGTGCGTTTGCTCGTCGGCCACCATTTGAATCCGGTGTTCGGTGGTGCGCAAATAGCAGTAGGCACTATCCAGACTGGCGCGCACATCGTCGCGAATCCACCCGCGAGCCGTCAGCGCCTTGAGGGCCGGTAGCGTGGCGCGAACACGCAAGTCTCGCTGCCGTCCGCCGGCAATCAACTGCTGGGTTTGGGCGAAAAATTCAATTTCGCGAATGCCACCGGGTCCCAGTTTGACGTTGTGGCCCGGAACCGAAATGGCCCCAAACCCCCGATGAGCGTGGATCTGGCGCTTCATGGCATGAACATCGGCAATGGCCGCAAAGTCCAGATAGCGGCGCCAAATGAAAGGCGCGAGTTCGGCAAGCAATGCTTCGCCTGCTTCGATATCCCCCGCCACCGGCCGGGCTTTGATCAGGGCTGCGCGCTCCCAGTTCTGACCAACGCTTTCGTAATAAATCATCGCCGCATCTGTCGACAATGCGATCTGCGTGGCTCCTGCATCAGGCCGCAGGCGTAAATCGGTGCGGAAGACGTACCCGTCGGGCGAGCGCTCGTCCATCAAACGCACCAGATCGCGGGTGAGGCGCACGAAAAACGTCTGCATATCGAGATTTTCGCGCACCCTGGCTCGGGTTGCCTCGAAGAAAATAATGAGATCGATGTCGCTCGAATAATTGAGTTCGAAGGCACCGTATTTGCCCATGCCAAGTACGATATAGCCCGAGGATGCGTCTGGCTTGACGCGGTCTGTACCTGTCCAGTCGCCTCGCTCCAGGGCTTGCTTGAACAGAAAACGGACACACGCCTGCAGCGCAGTATCAGCGGTCTTGGTCAGGGCATCCGTCACCGTCATTACGGGCCAGACGCCGCCCAAGTCGCACAATGCAATGAGCAGGGCCGACGCCGACTTGAACACTCGCACACCACGCATCGCCGCGGTCATGCCAGGTGCTGCATCAAGTTCTGTCTCAGCCTGCTTTTGGAGCCTTGCCATCGAAGCGGCGGGCGGCTCGCAGAGTAAATCCTGCAAACGGTTGAGATCGCGCAGGATCAACATACGCACATACGGCGAGCCAGCGAAAATGCTGGCCAGCAGACGCCGGACGGGCTCCTTCTCCAGCACTTTCGCGAGCCCCTCAAGCGCAGCACCCTCCGCCTCTGCGTTGGACTGAAGGCTGGCCAACTCGTCCCAATGCCGCCCTTGCGCAGGCGCGAAAGGGGTCGCGCGAATTAACTGATGGAACGGCGCGTCCATATTCTTCTCAGATCCCCACACAAAACGGCGCGGCGTCAAAGGGGCAGACTGAGCACAACCCGCAATCCCGGCTCGTTATCTTCAAGGCGTACCGCGCCTTTGTGTAATCGCGCAACTGCCGCAACAAGACTAAGACCCAACCCGGTGCCGGGGGCGGTGCGGCTTTCCTCAAGCCTCACAAAACGCTTTAGAACGCGCCCGCGATCTGCGGCACTGATCCCTGGTCCATGATCGGCCACCGAAATCTCAGCTCTTGTCTCACCTTCAATAACCTTGACTTCGATTGACGCCCCTTCTCCTGCCACTCCCGCCTCTTCACTGCGAATTCCATATTTCATCGCATTGTCGATCAGATTGGCAACGGCCTGGCTGACGAGCTGCTTGTTGGCCTTGACCACCGGACCGTCGCCTGCACCAACGGAAAGGCTTAAGCCGGCCTCCTCGGCCACCGGTTGATAAAGCTCCGCGACATCTCGCACCAAAATGCCAAGACCGAATACCTCGCTGCTCTCTTCCACTGCTCCTGCCTCGAGCCGGGCAATCAACAGCAGAGCATTGAACGTTTTGATGAGCTCGTCGGCTTCTTCAATCGTTCGCTCCAGGCCTTCCTTATGAGCACTGTCTCCGCGCGGATCGCGCAGCGCCGCTTCAGCACGGTTGCGCAACCGGTTGAGTGGCGTTTTGAGATCGTGGGCAATATTATCGGACACCTCTTTCAATCCACTCATCAACTGTTCAATGCGCTCCAGCATGGCGTTGAGGCTGGTAGCAAGATCATCGAGTTCGTCGCCCGAGCCAGCCAGCGGAATGCGGCGGCTCAAATCGCCAGCCATAATCGATCGGCTGGCAGCTGCCATGGTTTCGATGCGGCGCATGACCAGGCGGCTTATGGCCAGCCCACCCAATAATCCGGCGACCGTGAGCACGCCAAACCCACCCAAGAAAATGCGCTTTATACGCTCGGCAAAAACTCGCTGTTCTTCGACGTCGCGACCGACGATCAAGCGGACGCCTTGGGTCCATGGAGCTGGTGTCAACG
>JBEBJD010000296.1:0-21030 GCA_040080075.1 Hyphomicrobium sp.
GTGTATAAGAGACAGAACACGCTATTTATAGCGTGATTTCGCCTGAAGGTGCCGCATCGATCATTTGGCGTGATTCGACCAAGCGTGAAGAGGCCGCTACGGCCATGAAGATCACGGCCCAGGACCTCGAGCAACTCGGCGTCATTGATACCATTGTGCGCGAACCGACCGGTGGCGCGCACCGCGACCGCATGGCCGCTATTCAGAGCACAGGTGATGCTATGGCCAAGGCCTTGGCCGAATTTGACGGCAAATCGCCCGCCGAAATCAAGCGTCAGCGCCAGGACCGGTTCCTGGCCATAGGGCGTTCGCTTTGAGGGCTCAAAAGGCTCATTAGTTCATGAGCTTGCCATGCCCTCTGATTGCCCCATTCATGGCGATAGTCAGGGGCTGTGCCGCGGTTCCAGTGCGTCGCGCGGGGTTTTGAAACCGAGCTTGAGTGCCGGTTTAGAATTTCGTAATGTTAATCAGATGTTAACGGGTGGGTTGGATGGTAGTCGCGTTACGCCAAGGGGATTGCGTATGCGTTTGATCGTCCCGGTGGGAAAAGCAGCTTTGACTATGCGCGCCGCAGCTTTGGCTGTGACGGCGGCCGTTGCGCTTGTGTTGGCCTCGTGTGCCAGTGAGCCGGTCATATTGACCGCAGCTGAGCAGCCACTGCCCACCGAAACTTTGGCGATGCTAGGCAAAAAGGGTATGACGCCCGAGGCCCCCATTTTCGTGCGCATCTTTAAGGAAGAGTCGGAACTCGAGGTGTGGAAAGCTCGCGCCGATGGCCGCTTCTATCACCTCAAGACATACCCGATCTGCAATTGGTCCGGGGATCTGGGCCCCAAACTCGCACAGGGCGACAAGCAGGCGCCTGAAGGGTTCTACAACATCGCCTCGACGCAGATGAATCCGAATTCGCAATTCCATGTTGCGTTCAACATGGGTTTCCCAAATGCCTATGACCGGGCCAACAACCGCACCGGACAGTCGCTGATGGTGCACGGCAAGTGCAAATCGGCAGGCTGCTACGCCATGACCGACGCATTGGTGGAAGAAATTTATGCCTTAGCCCGCGAGTCGTTCAAGGGCGGCCAGTTAAACTTCGCCGTTCATGCTTTCCCGTTCCGCATGACCGATGAAAAACTCGCCCGCTTCACCAAGCACAAGTGGCATGGCTTCTGGAAGACCTTGAAGCAGGGCTATGACTACTTCGAAGTCAACCGGGTGCCGCCACAGATTGCGGTTTGCGAGCGCCGTTATGTGGTCGATGTCATGTTGCCAGCGTCCGGGCGTCTCGATCCGGAAGGCCGCTGCCCGGCGTTTCAACGCCCCGCTCTCGAGCCGTTTGCACCCCAGCCCGCCGAAGGGAAAATTGCTGAGGAGCGTGTGACGGTACCAGGACCAAAGACAAGGGATGTGGCCGAGGTCGTGGATAGCGCCGGAAAGTTGAATTCCGATGGCGATGGGTGGATGAGCACGGCTTCCACCAATGCACCGGCCCGCCCGCTGGGTTCCACTGCGCCTGCTTCGGGAATGCCAGCCGGAGCCACAGCTCTCGGTTTCAATCAGTAGACACTGATCCGGGGTTCATTACGTGAATAAGCCGTCCGATGTTGCGGAACGCGCGGTGCCCTTAAAAAGGTCACGCAGGCGCTGGGCGTTGCCAATATTTTTGGGTTTGGCTGCGGCTTTCATTTTTGCCGTTATATGGCGTGGAGGCTGGGGCGAAGATCCCAGCACTCGCGCCATCCGGCTTGAACGCGCCCAACGACTGGCGACCGTATCTCTGGGGCTGACATTGCCCGGCACTCCCGATTTCGCCAATCTCACCAGCCGGCTTGTCAGTCATGGCGTGAAATTGGGAAGTCCGGTGTTCATGCGCATTTTTAAGCGTGACTTCGAGCTTGAGCTGTGGCTGCTGCGCGATGACAAGTTCCATAAGTTCGCGACATATCCAATCTGCCGATGGTCCGGCAAGCTAGGACCCAAGATCGCGCAGGGCGATCATCAAGCCCCGGAAGGCTTTTACTCCGTCGATGCCAAGGCACTCAATCCGAATAGCCGTTGGCACCGGTCGTTCAATTTGGGCTTCCCCAATGCCTATGACCGGGCCTTGGGGCGCACGGGCTCGCTGCTAATGGTGCACGGCGGCTGTGCGTCAGTGGGCTGCTATGCCATGACCAATCCGGCCATTGACGAGGTCTGGAAGATTGTGACGGCGGCGCTGACGGGCGGACAGAAGCGGTTCCAGGTACAAGTCTTTCCGTTTCGCATGTCAGAAACCAATATTGAGCGCCATGCCAGCAGCCCTTATGCTCCATTTTGGCATGAACTTAAGATCGGGCATGACCTGTTCGATGCCGAAAAATTGCCGCCTCGCGTCAATGTTTGCGGCAAAAACTACGTTTTTGAAGCAGCTGGCACTGCGCTGGATGGTAGTGCGCCGATCGGCGTGAGTTGTCCGGCCCGTCCTGGAAAAAAAGCATAATCAGGTTGGCCTGATGCGCCATTGCCTCAGGGGCGCTACGAGAGGCTGGATACGGACCTTGAAGTATGCTCCAAGTCGCAATAGGACGTGCTATGTTTATCGTATCGAATGGGCTCGGCCTGGACCGCCATTGATTGCTTCAATCTTTGGCTTGTGGCCCGGCTAGTGTTCTGGATCAAACGCTTGGTTCCGGGCGAAAGCTGGCAAGCAGTTGTTAAACCAGAACACTAGCAGCATTCGAATCTGTGCTGAGGAGGCAAATATCCAATGCCCCTGATCCTTTTTCGCTCACGCCCGAATGCCGTGTGCATCATGGCTGCCGCATTGTTTTTTTGGATCTCAGGACCGCACTGCGTTCACGCTATTTCCATTGAGCTTCGCGACGAGGCGCCCGACCGTATCGAGCGGCAAAAGGCGGCTGCGACCGGCAAGCTGCCGCTGCCGGGCACGCCCGATACCGCACAGTTTACCAACAGAATGACGGCACAGGGCTTAAAGCCGGGACTGCCGATGCTGATCCGTATTTTTAAGGCTCAGTCAGAACTTGAAGTGTGGATGGATAAGGATGGCGCGTATGTGCTCTTCGCCACCTACCCGATCTGTCACTGGTCGGGAACCCTTGGGCCAAAAATTCGTGAAGGCGATAAACAAACGCCGGAGGGATTCTATACGATTACCGCGCGGCAGTTGCATCGGCTCGGACGCTGGACACGCGCGCTCAATCTAGGGTTCCCCAATGCCTTCGACGAGAGCCTGAAGCGGGATGGGTCGTATATTCTGGTTCATGGCGGCTGTTCGTCTGTCGGCTGCTTTGCCATGACCAATCCGGTCATCGAAGAAATCTACAGTCTCACCTCGGCCGCCTTGCGGGCCGGTCAACGGTATGTGCCCGTGCACGTCTTCCCCTTTCGCATGACCGATGCCAATCTTGACCAGCACAAAACGTCTGAATGGCGCGACTTCTGGCTGAATTTAAAGGAAGGCTATGATGCCTTCGAACGCACTAAGCGGCCGCCTTATGTGAGCGTCTGTGACGGCCGTTACCGGGTTGAAACCATGAATGCCAGCCCGCCGGAGGCGGGCGCTCCGGGCCCTTTAGCCGTGTGCGGCCCAACGGCCGCCGCCCTGTTGGATTTGGACAAATCCGCATGGCTTGTCCCTCTCGAAACGGCGCCGATGCCGCCGTCCCAAGCGGCTCTGACAGCGGGCTCCCCAAGTCTGGTCCAACCGGCACAGCAATCGCCAGCGAATCTGCTGTTGCAGAACTCCCCGGCGGTGGCGGTGACGTCGCCGCAATTCCAAGCACATCAGGGGCAACCCCCGTTGCCGCGCTCCCTGGCGCTGCACTCTCCGGCGACACCGGACCCGCCGCCGGCGATAGCGACCAGCGAAGTGGATCCGTTAATGCAGACCGAAAGCCGGAAGGCCGTAGCGTCGGTCGATCCGGCGCTCGCCTACGAACTCATTCCGCGGCTCGTCGCCCTGGCCCCCCGGAATGGTATCCGGGCTCAGACACTCCCATGCAACTTAACACTCGCTAGTTGCCGCAAATACGCGGCCCTGTTGGCCAACAGGGGCAAGCACAAAGGCAAGATTGCCGCATCTGCGCGCGTGCGCACTGCGTCCCGCAGCCGCTAAAGCCATAGCTACCCGGCTTTCTTTGGTCTCGCGTAAAGGCCCGGTGCCTCAACGGCTTGCCGTCTTAGGCGAACGCGTGTCATAGACCGCTCTCAATTTATTCGGGCGGAAGGAACGCGGGCGCATGTGGCGAGAAACAGCACGGGTCATTGAAGACTGGCTCGAGAAGATCATCTTTGCCAGCCGTTGGGCCTTGGCCCCGTTCTATTTGGGCTTGGCGTTATCGATTGTCGTGCTGCTCGTAAAGTTCATCGCCGAATTCGCGCACCTCGCGCTCATCGCGTTTACAGCCAAAGAATCCGATGTCGTTTTGGGTGTGCTGACCCTTGTCGATCTGGCTCTAATGGGATCGCTGCTCATCATTGTGATCTTCTCCGGCTACGAGAATTTCGTCTCGAAAATAGATCACTCCGGTCACAAGGACTGGCCCGACTGGATGGGTACCATCGACTTCAGCGGCTTGAAACTTAAGCTGCTATCGTCGATCGTCGCCATCTCTGGCATTCAGCTCCTGAAGCAGTTTATGGCCATTACCACCGTGACTCCCGACAGCGAGCGCACGCTGTTCTGGATGGTGGTCATTCACATTACGTTTGTGGTTTCGAGCGTTCTGCTGGCCCTATCTGATCGCATTTCCGGCGGGCATGGCTCCAGCGAAAGTGGCCAGACTCCTGGTGGAGGTTCATCTGGTCACGGCGAACCGGCCTATGAAACCAAACCGGCCGCTCCTTCAAGCAGCGGCGGCACAATGGTTGCGGACCAGGCTACCAAATCTAAAGCAGCAAAGCCCGCAACACACGCCTAACGTGAGGCTGGCCTAACGTGAGGCTGGCCTGACATGTGATTGGCCTAACGTGAGACCGGCAGGCCCGCTCTCACTCGTACTTGCCATGGCAATGTTTGAACTTCTTGCCTGACCCGCATGGGCATGGCCCGTTGCGGGCGACCTTGCCCCAGGTGGCAGGGTCCGCAGGATCAACCTCATTGGCCGCCCGGCGGGTTTGCAGCGGCGCGCGCTTTGGAGGTTCTTCGCGAACGCCGCGTCCGCGTGCTGCAATGGCGCGATCGACCATGCGCAATTCGTCGGCGAACTCAGTGGGAAGATCGGGATTGAGTTCATCAATGCCGGTTGCCGGGTCGATATGGTGCGCCTCCATCGGCGGCAATTCGCCAGGCTTCAATTCCGGTTGATCGCCCTGCGGCGCTAGCTCGACATGCATAAGCTGGCCTGTGGTCGCCTCGCGCAGTTTCGTCAGCAGGCTCTCGAACAGTACGAAGGCTTCGCTCTTATATTCGTTGAGCGGGTCGCGCTGGCCGTAAGCGCGGAATCCGATGACCTGACGCAAGTGTTCAAGTGTGACGATGTGTTCGCGCCAGAACTGATCGAGCGTTTGCAGCAAGACCATTTTTTCAATCTGACGATACAGTGTGGGGCCAAGTTCCTGCTCCTTAGCTCCCGCCTTATCATCGACTGCCTTGATCAACCGCTCTTCGATTTCCTGGTTGGCAATGCCTTCTTCGCCAGCCCATTCCTCGACGGGCAGATCGAGGCCGAAAACACCGGTCATGGCGTCCTTGATGGCCTTGGTATCCCATTGCTCGGCGTAAGCCTTCTCGGGCATGGCGCGGGCCACCACGTCCTGCACGACCTGATGGCGCAGTTCGGTAACTGTTTCGGAAACGTCGTCTTCGGCCATGATGCCGATGCGCTGCTCGAAAATGACCTTGCGTTGGTCGTTCATGACGTCGTCGAACTTCAAGATCTGCTTGCGAATGTCGAAGTTGCGCGCCTCGACCTTCTTCTGCGCCATCTCAAGCGATTTGTTCATCCACGGATGTGTGATGGCCTCGCCTTCCTGCAAGCCCAGCGTTTGCAGCACACTGTCCATACGTTCTGAGCCGAAAATGCGCATCAGGTCGTCGTCGAGGGCCAGATAAAACTTGGAGCGGCCCGGGTCGCCCTGGCGGCCCGAACGGCCGCGCAACTGGTTGTCGATGCGGCGGCTTTCGTGCCGCTCCGTGCCCATGACATAGAGCCCGCCTGCTGCCAGCGCGGCCTCTTTTTTGGTGGCGACGTCGGCTTCGATGTCAGCACGGGCCTTGGCAATGTCGCGTTCGTCAGGTTCGCGGCCAGCAGCTTTTTCTTCGGTAATCCAATCCTTCAGGCGATACTCGACGTTGCCGCCGAGCTGGATGTCGGTGCCGCGGCCGGCCATGTTGGTGGCGATGGTGACGGCCGCAGGCACGCCAGCCTGAGCCACGATGGGCGCTTCCTGTTCGTGGAAGCGGGCATTCAAGACCTGATGGGTGATCGGGTCGCCTTTGCCCTTTGCCGAACCAATCGATTGCAGGTGCGTGCCTATGTCGTTGAGGTAGGACTTGAGTTCGCCGTCTTTTTTATCGCTCAAGCCGTTTGCCTGCTCAAGAAGCGTCTTGGAGAGACCCAAGATGTATTCGTGGTTCTTGAGAAGCTCTGAGAGTGCTTCCGATTTTTCAATTGAAGTAGTGCCAACGAGAACGGGCTGCCCGCGGCGGTGGGCGTCGGCAATGGTGGTGACGATGGCCGCTAGCTTTTCGCGCTGCGTGCGATAGATCTCGTCATCTTCGTCGATGCGCGAGACATTGAGATTGGTCGGGATCTCGATAACTTCGAGACCATAGATGTCCATGAATTCATTGGCTTCGGTGCTGGCTGTACCCGTCATGCCGGCAAGTTTTTTATAGAGCCGGAAATAGTTCTGGAAGGTAATCGAAGCCAGCGTCTGGTTTTCTGGCTGGATGTCGACGTGCTCTTTGGCCTCCAGCGCTTGGTGCAGGCCTTCCGAATAGCGGCGGCCTGGCATCATGCGGCCCGTGAACTCGTCAATGATAATGACCTCACCACCCTTAACGATGTAGTCCTTATCGCGCTGGAACAACTTGTGAGCCTTGAGCGCCTGATTGACGTGATGGACTATGGTCACGTTCTCGATGTCGTAGAGCGAGCCCGTCATCATGCCGGCGCCGGCCAGTAACTGTTCCATGTATTCGTTGCCGGCCTCATTGAGTGATACCTGGCGCTGCTTCTCGTCGAGGTCGAAATGGTCCTTGCCGAGTTTGTGGGTGAGCGCGTCGACGGCGACGTAAAGGTCCGCGCGGTCTTCCAGGGGGCCCGAAATGATGAGCGGTGTGCGTGCTTCGTCGATCAGAATGCTATCGACTTCGTCGACAATGGCGAATGCGTGGCCTCGCTGGACCATGTCTTCCTTGCGCATTTTCATGTTGTCGCGCAGGTAGTCGAAGCCCAGTTCGTTGTTGGTGGCGTAGGTTACGTCGCAGGCGTAGGCGTCTTTGCGCTGCTGATCGTCTAGGCCGTGCACAATGTTGCCGACGGTGAGACCCAGGAATTTATAAACCTGCCCCATCCATTCGGCGTCGCGTTTGGCTAGGTAGTCGTTGACGGTCACGACATGCACGCCCTTGTCGGCGAGCGCGTTGAGATAGACGGCGAGCGTGGCGACCAGCGTCTTGCCTTCGCCCGTTTTCATCTCGGCGATATCGCCCTTGTGCAGAACCATACCACCGATCAACTGCACATCGAAATGGCGCTGGCCAAGCGCGCGCTGGGCCGCCTCGCGCACGGTTGCGAAAGCGGGCACGAGAAGGTCGTCCACAGTAGCGCCGTTGCGAATTTCAGTGCGGAAGGCCTCGGTGCGGGCACTCAGATCGCTATCGGACAGTTTTTCCACCTCAGGCTCGAGGGCATTGATGGCCTCGACCTTGGAGCGGTACGCCTTGACTTTGCGGTCGTTCGAAGTGCCGAACAACTTCGCCGCGAGCGAACCGAAAGAGAGCATTGAATTTAATTCCTTAAATCAGGGGCTTAACCCCTCTTGACCGCTGGCCGTGTAGCCGGAATCAAACGAGTTGGCGCGCGAACGCCTGGGCCGCGCCAGTAGAGGCGGTATGCGACCGCAGACATAAGGATTGCAGGTGTGGATTGTCAACGCGTCTAGACGGCTAAATGCGCGCGGTATCCCGGCATTGGGTCCCGCCAAACGGCCTCTAATGGGGGCTTTGCGCATCTATCAAATTCTTAACTTGGCAAAGTCAAGTGGTCTGATCTATCCCAGCCCCGAATATGGCTTCAACCGCTGGCTGTCAGGCCCGCATTGCCATTGCGCCGCCGCTCAGTCTCAACGAGCCCAACTTAGGGAATGTTCCATTGAAAAACCGATCGTCTGCCCGTCTATTGGCGGGCGCCTTTATGAGCGCCGCATTCCTGTTTAACCCCCTTTGCGCCCTTGCCGAAGACAAGCCGGTCGCGACCGTCAATGGCAAACCCATTACGGAATCCGATCTGGCATTTGCAGATAGCGAAATTGGCCAGGATTTCGGCTCTTTGCCAGCCGAAACCAAGCGCCGCTACCTCGTTGAATTCCTGATCGAGACGAACCTGTTTGCGGCTGCCGCCGAAGCCGACAAGCTGGCGACGGGCGCCGATTTCGATAAGCGCGTTATCTACATGCGCCAGCGCGCTGCACGTCAGGCCTACTTCGACGCCAAGGTCAAAGGCGCCGTCAGTGAAGCCGCTGCCAAGGGCTTCTACGACGACCAAGTCAAGTTGATGAAGACGGAAGAGGAAGTTCAGGCCCGCCACATTCTGGTTGGCTCAGAAGAGCAAGCCAAGGAAATTGCCGATAAGCTCGCTAAGGGCGGTGACTTCGCGGCATTGGCCAAGGAATTCTCGGTCGACGCCGGTTCGAAAGAAGACGGCGGCATGCTCGGCTATTTCGGCAAGGGCCAGATGGTGCCGCAGTTCGAGCAGGCCGCCATGGTGCTTGATAAGGGACAAATTTCAAAGCCTGTGCAAAGTCAGTTCGGCTGGCACATCATTAAGGTTGAAGACAAGCGCCAGAAGCCGCCGCCAACCTTCGACCAAGTCAAGGGCCAGATCCTGGGCTCGCTCATGAAATCGCAGGCCCAGTCGGTATTGGGCGGGCTGCGTAAGTCTGCCAAGATTGAATACCTTGATGAGACCATGAAGAAGCAGGTTGAAGAGGAAGCCAAAAAGCAGGCTGCCATGGAAGAACAGATGAAGCAGCAGATCGAAAAGATGGACAGCCCGGACAAGAAGTAATCCGGAATTTCTCTGATCGGGTTCAAAAATCTAAAAATTCCCCAACGGGCCGCTTGATTAAGGCGGCCCGTTCTGTTGTGTGGATCTCAACACTCGAATTGAAACCTGAGGAGCTCCATCCGCATGGCTAAGGCCGCCGCCATTTCGCCATTTGCACCATCAAGCCTGCCGCAACTGCCGCCCATCGACGGCGTCAGGTTCGCCACCGCTGAGGCCGGCATCCGCTACCAAGGCCGCACCGACCTGATGGTTGCGGTGATGGACAAGGGAACCACTGCAGCGGGCGTGCTCACTCAATCTAAGACGGCGTCGGCCCCGGTTCTGTGGTGCCGCAAAAGCTTGAAAAAGGGAGAAGCGCGCATCCTTGTTGTCAATTCCGGCAATTCGAATGCGTTTACCGGCAAGCGTGGTGAGGAAGCGGTTGATATGACAGCCGGCTACGCAGTCAAGGCCGCCGATTGCTCCCGTCATGAAGTCTATGTGGCCTCGACGGGTGTTATCGGCGAACCGATGGATGCGAGCAAGTTTGCGCATTTGCTGGGCGGACTAGTTGAAAGCGCTGAAGCGCAAGCAATCGAAGCGGCAGCACGCGCTATTCTCACCACTGACACGTACCCGAAACTGGCAACGCGGACCGTCAAGATCGGCAAGACCGATGTGACGATCAATGGCTTCTGTAAGGGCGCCGGCATGATCGCGCCAGACATGGCGACCATGCTGTGCTTTATCTTTACCGACGCGGCCATCGCAGCCGGGCCCTTGCAGGCACTGCTATCAGAGCATGTCAAATCGACCTTCAATTGCATGACGGTCGATGGCGATACATCGACCAGTGACACCTGCCTACTTTTTGCCACAGGCGCGGCGCGCGCGCGGGGTCAAGAGGAGGTGGTCAAGGAGGGGTCGAAAAAGCTCAAGGCATTTTCTGAGGCGCTGCAGGATCTAATGCGCGATCTGGCCATACAAGTGGCCAAGGACGGTGAGGGACTTTCCAAGTTTGTAACGTTCATCGTCGAGGGGGCTCAGAGCAAGGAGGCCGCACGCAAGATTGCTTTGTCATGCGCCAACTCGCCCATTCTCAAGACTGCGATTGCAGGAGAAGACCCCAACTGGGGGCGCGTGGTCATGGCCGTTGGCAAATCTGGTGAAGCGGCAGACCGGGACAAGTTGTCAATCTGGTTTGGAGAACACTGCGTTGCGCGCAACGGCGAGCGGGCGGCAGAGTATGACGAGAGCGTGGCCGCGGGTTATATGAAGCAGCCCGGGATCACCATCCGTATCAATGTTGGCGTTGGCAAAGCCAGTGCCGAAGTGTGGACATGCGATCTGACCCACGGCTACGTTTCGATCAATGCCGACTACCGCAGTTGAACCTTATGACGCCGGATTTCTGGACGAGCCGCTGGCAAAACAACGATATCGGCTTTCATCAGAAGGCGGTGCACGATTTGCTGCCGAAGTATTGGGCGGATTTGAAGGTGCCGCGCGGGGCCAGTGTCCTCGTCCCGTTGTGCGGCAAAAGCGTCGATATGGTGTGGCTGGCGGATCAGGGGCACGATGTCTTCGGCATCGAATTGTCGGAGCTGGCCGTCGATGCGTTCTTTGCCGAGCGGGGATTGAAGCCAGCGGTCCTGGAGCAAGGTGCAAGCCAGCTCAAAATGGGCGGGCCCTACGCACTTATTTGCGGAGACTTTTTCTCCGTGCAGCCAACTGCAACAGCGCATGTGACGGCGGTCTATGACCGCGCGTCCCTCGTGGCGCTGCCCACAGGCATGCGCGCGGCGTATGCACGGCATTTGATGGAACTGGTGCCGCGTGGTGCCAAGATGCTTCTCATTAGCCTTGAGTACGATTCAGCTCAGATGTCAGGTCCGCCATTTTCCGTACCTGGCCGCGAGATTGAAGCGTTGTTTCAGCCCTATGCCTCAGTGCGCCGCTTGCAAGAGCGGGACGTCATCAACACCCATCCGCATTTCAAGGCCAAAGGCGTTACTTGGCTTACGGAAGCGGCGTATATGCTGGAGCGGCGTTGACGATGTCAGGAACATCCCTCCGCCCTATCCTGTTCGTCGTTGCAGCCGCGCTGGTCGATCGAGACAATCGCGTGCTGTTGGCGCAGCGGCCTCAGGGCAAGTCGCTGGCGGGACTTTGGGAATTTCCAGGCGGCAAGCTCAATGCCAATGAGACTCCTGAACACGCCCTGGTGCGCGAACTTCATGAGGAGCTTGGTATTGATGTCTGCTTGCAGTGTCTGGCGCCGTTTACGTTTGCAAGCCACACCTACGAGACGTTCCATCTCCTGATGCCGCTCTATGTTTGCCGCAATTGGGAAGGTGAGGTCGAGGCCCGCGAAGGCCAGACTCTCAAGTGGGTGCGCGCGAGCGCCTTGACAGATTATCCCATGCCGCCTGCCGACGTGCCACTGATCCCGTGGTTGCGGGATTTGTTGGGTTAGAGCATTTGTCCTGAACGCGGACAAGTACTTGCTCCGCGGGCAATCCGATGGCAAAAAGGGTCTTGCACAACCCTTGTCCGTCATTTCCCGCTGATCTTGCTCAAATGGCCTAAGCGGTGGAGTTTGTCTGAGAGTTGCCGGGCAGCGGGTCAATCTGCTTGCGTATCTTTGTATGCGTCGTCGTGGATCAAGTGTCTGGCGGTCTGAATGTTGAGTAGTCGAGGCTTCGGCCCGGTCAGCCCGGATAGATGGGTGGTCGCGGCGACGCATCCGCATCGAGAGCAACTGGCGCTTGAAAACCTGGCGCGACAGGGCTTCCGGGCTTACTGTCCGATGATACGAAAACGTATTCGTCATGCGCAGCGCACTCGCATTGCGCTGCGGCCCTTGTTTCCCAGTTATGTTTTTATCGGTTTGAATCAGGATAGCCATCGGGCGCAGTGTATTCATTCGACCCTTGGCGTGCGCGCCGTGATCCGGTTTGGCGACCGGTTTGGCCAGGTTGATGCCGGCTTCATTGAGGGTTTGAAGGCGAGAGAGGTGGATGGGGCCATCGTTGCGCCCGTCAGCACATACAAAGTCGGTCAGACCGTGCGCATGGTCGATGGGGCATTTGACGGTCTGATCGCAAGGATCGTTGAAACGGATGAGAAGAGCCGGTTGGTGGTACTTATGGAGTTCTTGAACCGGGCAGTGAGAGTTCGCGTGGACGAAATACAAGTTGCCGCGATTTAGGCAGAATTTCTCCTTCCTATTTGGCAATGCGCGACAACAGCGCGTTCCAGCGGGCCACCGCGATGGGCTTGTCGAACTCCTCCATGAAAATGTTGCGGGCGTTTGCACCCATGTTCTGGCAAACATTTGGGTCTGATGCCAGCTTGAGACAAGCGCGGGCCAGACCGTCGCTATCGTCTTGATCGATCTGAATTCCGCATTGATGCTTGGCGACGAGGCGGCCAATCTCGCCGTCCTTGTCTCCAATAAAAATGGTTGGGCGGCCGCTCGCGGCAACGCCGTAGAATTTGCTGGGCACAATCAGCCCCTCCAGTTCTGGCCGCAATGATACCACGTGAACATCCGCTGCGGAGAGGCTTTGGGCCAGCCGTTCGCGCGGCTGATAGGGGCGGAATTGCACGCTTTTAAGTTTGGCCTGAGTGACGGCGCGCGCCAACTCCTGATAGAGGGCGCCACCGCCAATAAAGAGCCAGGAGATTGCGAGGTGCCCGGCTGGTGCGGCTTCAAGCTGAGCGATGGCATCGAGCAGCGTCTGCGGTTCATGCGCACGCCCCAGATTGCCCGAATACCCAATCACAAATGCGCCGTCCAAACCCCATTCTTGGCGCAGTGGATTTGCCAAGCGGGCGACGGGAAAAACAGCGCTTCCGCTGGCCCAATTAGGCATGATGGCAATGCGGTCCTCCGCAATGCCACACTGTCTTAGCTTTTCAGCCATGCGGTCGCCCAACGCGACATTAACCCCGGCTTGGCGTAGCGACCAATTTCGCAACCGTTGAAGTATCCGGTAGCCAGTACGGGCAGCCGGGCCTTTGCCGTATCCAAGCGCCTGGGCGACTTCCGGAAATATATCCTGAAGCCAGTTGACGAGTTTTGCGCCCCTGAGCCACGCAACGGGTGCCACGACGAGTGAGAGCAACGGCGGATCGGTCTTGGCAACGATAACATCGCCGCGCTGTGCCAGGCGCCAGATGGCCCACGCGGAGGCCACGTAAAAGGTGGCGTAGTCGATGGCGCGGCCTGCCAGATTGTGACGCCCGAAACGCGATGTCCACACGCGCCGCACGGTTACAAAGTCAATCGATTCTCTAGCGGGCAGTCTTTCGCCGGGGGCATCATAGCGTTGCCGCGACGTGACAACGCTGACACGCATGTCTTCTCCGGCGGCAAGTGCAAATGCCAGATCGGAGAGCATTTGGCTGGTCGCGGAATGATCCGGGTAGAAGTAGCGATTGACGAAGATCAACTTCACCATATTGCCTGGTCCTGCAGGTGGGAAACACTCACGTCGATTAATTGCCGGCACGCATATCCCGGCGTACTCCGCTCTTTGAGTGATTGTGGACCACGCGGTAGCGATTGTGCGAGGCCAGTGTTTAGGGTGACTTCAGACTATTTTCGTACCATTCAGAGAATTATCGCCGCTGGATTGAGCTCAGATATTTTTAAGGCAACCAAGCCGCGAGAGCTGTCGTGCCAGGCCGGTTTACGACCCACTGAGAAATGCTGCCCTATGACAACGAAACAACTGCCATACTTGAACATCAGGGCTTCGGAACAAAAGCAGCCGGGACGTCTCCGCCGTCTTCGATGGCTTCATGCATACGTCCGAGGATTTCAAGGAAGCGAACGATGCTCGTCTCGACGAATTGGAAACGCGCGGCAACGCGGACCCGTTGAGAACCGGAAAGCTAGCTCGGATCGATCGGGGGCTTGAGGTCCAAGTGCTGGAAACCGTACTCAGCCTATTTTTTGCGCCTCAGCACAAACGCGACGTGATTAGAAAAAAGTTCTTCTTCTGAGTAGGGCGCAAGTTCCTGCCGTATTTGGTCGGTCAAGAAATCCTTGCCAACCCACGGGGACTTGACTGCTTCAGCAACAATATCGAAGTGCCGTACGAAAATTCTGCGATAGCCGGCCAAATGCAACTTGTTCAAGTAGGTATTGGCCGGATGCAGGTTTTCGCGTAGGTGGTCCCAGGGCGGGCACTTGCGCACGCTATCCACAGAAGTGTTGTACCAATCGACATGGTGTCCGCCACGGATGCCGGTGAATACCATGGGGCGGATGAGTGCTATACCGCGCTCGTTAAGCCGGTCCGCGATCTGGGCGCAGACAACATGAAGCTGGTCTGCCGGAATGTGCTCGAACACATCTTCCGAGAGCACGAAGTCGAACTTACCGTCCGGCCAAGCGTTTGGATCGGCTGCACTGCCATGACTGATTCGATCGAGCGGCCACTCGAACGGCTGCCCGGCCCGCGCTGACAGAAAGGCGCGCAATTGCTTCTGCTCGGCCCCGTCAAAGAGGACCCGGCGCAACACGGTTTTGACCGTGCGTTCGAGGCCATTCTTGCCGAAGGTTAGCGCGATCTCCGCCAAGTTCGGTGACATCATTACCTTGTCCATATCGATGGCGTAGGCGTTGACCTGATTGGCGATCAGATAGAATAACCGATGCGGTCTTTGCCCGCATCCGATCTCGAAGACCCGCGCGCTCGTCAATTCGAAGTTGCCGTACCGGCGCGCGAGGTCGCTGTACTCCTGAAACTCGATCTCAAGGCGAGAAAAGTCGAGCTTTTTGCCGGGCCCCCGTTCCTTCCAGAGGAAGCCGAATTGCCGCGCAGCTTCCCCAATTTTGGCTCGAACTGGGACTGGTTGACCGGATGATGCGGACTTTAGCCTCCTAGTCATGCCGTGAGCCCTCCACCATGCTTGGCGGCCGCGCAGGCGCATCCTCTGGGACCGCTGCGCGCCTCGGCCGGCTGGCGCGCGGATCGATACCGGTCGCTTTCTTTACCGCCTCGGCAAGTTCCAGACCTTGCTGTTCCGACAACATCAAAACTTCTGCCAACTTGGCATCCACCAGGGTCCGGTACCAGAACCCCTGCAGGATATGGAAGTAGTAGCCGGGCTTGCCATCGAGAAAGCCAAGCCGCAACACATACCGGTAAAGGACATAGGCAACCGTTCTGATGCCACCTGGCAGCCTGTTATAGATGCGCTCCTTGATGAAGCGCTTCAGCTTGGCCTGCCGCGATGCACTGCTGCGTGTTAGATCTTCGTATCCGTCGAGCAGACTGAGCGAAGCGAGCATATCGATCACCTCGCGCGAGGCATAATTATTGTGCTTGGATGTCCACCAGTCGATGGAGTTCAAGTTTTCGTCGACAAACTCGATGGGCGACTTCGCCACCCCGCCCCGCACGACGACGTGCTCATCCATCCAACGCTGTTCGCAGGCACCGCGGCCACACCGCCACAACCGCAATTGCCAGCTCGGCTCGATCCCGCCCCAACGTATGCGCCGGCCGAGAAACACGATCTGCCGGCGCACCAGCACGCCGTCGTCACCAGCGGTGAGGTTGGTAAGGACTGCGGGAAGCGCTCGCGCCGATTCCGGTGGCAGGTGTTCGTCGGCATCAATGCGCATAAGCCAGCCGCCGCGGCCCTCGAGTTTGTCGATGCCGAAATTCAACTGAGTCGCGTAGTTGACCCAAGGGTTCACAATCACATCGGCGCCGAACGAGCGGGCGATTTCCACGGTCCGGTCGCTTGAGCCGCTGTCGATGACGGTAATGCTCGTGCAAATCTCATGGATGCTCGTCAAGCAGCGGGCAATGTGGAGTTCCTCGTTGCAGGTGAGCACGATAGCGTGAATCTCGGTCATCGCGTGTTCGTCTTTCAACAACTCGAACTCCAATGGACGGAATTACAGAGATTGACGGCGTAGAATAGCTACCAGATGGCCTCCCGATCCGGCAATTCGCCCCAGGCGATAGACCTGCTTATGTATTGCCAGATTCTGCCAATACCGGTCAGTTGTTGGGAATTCGTCGTGATCCAGTGGGCTTATCTTGCTCAGTCTGACAACGTCAAGGTGATGAAGCCGCGCGATGATTTCGAACGTCTTTGTGCTGTAGCCGTGCAAGTGTACCGGCGGCTGAACGAAGCCCCATTCCTTCGTCTTGATTCCGAGACGTCGCAAGCATCGCTTTATAGTTGATGGTACTGACGACTGATCCGGCACCCTGATGATCAATACCCCATTCGGCTCAAGCCTCGCTATCAGCGCCGTCAGCACATCAGCGGGGTGGGGAACATGCTCCAACACATGCATCAAGAGGATGGCATTGTAGGTTTGCGGCCCCAGCTGGTCGATGTTGCGGAAATCACCTACCGCAATACGCAGGCCGTGGATGCGGCCAAACTTGGCGTCTTCTTCATCGAGGTCTATTCCCCATGCGGCGATACCAAGTTCTGACGCAGCCTTGACAAAGTGTCCGCCCCCGCAGCCGTAGTCAAGAAACTTCAGTTCGTGGTCCACGTTCAGACTAGACGACGCAAGGTCAGATTTCAGGATGTCCTTGGCTTGCTCGACATAGGCATTGAATTCATTGCGTGCAATTTCGCCTGCATCAAAATTCTGATAAGCAGCGATCAATTGTTCCACAGTTGGCAGGGGTGTGATGGAATGAACATCGCAGTAGCTACAGCGGAGTATTTTTCCAAACGGCAGTTCTGCCAATGTGCTGTAGGCGGCCGATTGACCGCAGACCACGCAACAGCGCCCAGAAGACTCAGAAATGTCGCTCATGTTGGAGTTCCTGATGACACCAGTTGAACAAAAAGTGATTTCATTTCGCGGGATCTGCTCTCCCAACTGAAGTCGGCAAGCATCCACTCGCGTCCCCTCGCCCCCATTGCGGCGAGGTCCTCACCTCTGAGGCCCTCGATAGCCGCAGCCAGAGTCTGTGGATCGTTGTTCACCCACTTGCCGCAACCTTTCGGCTCGATCTCGGGCCAGGGCGCGCCCCGGCTGACGATCACTGGCACGCCATGCGCCAAGGCCTCGGCCACGACCATGCTGAAGTTCTCCGAATGGCTAGCGAGCACCAGCAGATCGGCAGCCATGAATGCAGCGAGTTTCGCCGGGCCTGCAACGTTGCCGTGGAAGGTAACCCTTTGCGCGAGCCCCTGTTCCTCTGTCAACTTCAGCAACTGGCGGGCATAGGATTGATCGCCGTCTCCATAGACGTCGAGGGTCGCGGGCACTCTAACTTCCGGTAAGGCACGAATGATATTTTCGAGTGCTTTCACTGTGTCGAGGCGGCCCAGAGCCATCAACCGCAGCGTTCCGCCGGGTTGCCAATCGCGAGCGGGAAGATCGGCCGGCACGTCGACACCGTTGGCCGCGACGAAAGCGTCGAGACCGGGAAGCCGGGCAAGACTAGCCTCCTTCTCCATTTCGGTGGTAACGTGAAGCACGCATCGGTGTGGCCTCACCAGCAGACAGATCCGCTCCCACAGGCGCTTCAGGCCCCGGCGATTTGCCCCCTGCCAGTCATGGCTCGCCTTCAATGCGCCACGCGGTGACCACAGCACCGGCTTTCCACGCAGTCTGCAAACGAGCAGGGTTGGAATTGTCGGGAACGAGTAAGTGCCGGTCAGCAATACCACATCGGACCAGCCAACCATGCCCCAGAGTTGCGACAGCAGCCCCGGAGCGATGTCAGGCCGCATGGTGCGCCGCGTCACATGGACGTCGTAGTTGGGGAAACGGGTCGCTAGATCGGTTGTCGGCACCCGTTGAGAGATGTCAGGTCCTGCCATGTCGGACGTCAGCACGCGCAATTTGATATCGGGGAGGCGCGCCAGGGCGTTGCACATGGCATAGGTCGAGAAGATCGGACCGCCGTAATAGGTGGCCGGATAAAAACTCGGCATTACATGAAGAATTTTCATCTGGGTGGAGCCTTAGGGGACCGGCGATTGAGGCTTCCATCCAGAGCGAAGGCCAGAAGAGCGTACACGAGCGCTGTTGCGCTACCGCCGATAATATCCGCAACGAAGAATCCATCGACACGAACTCCCGCCAGCACGCCGAGGAGTACCGGGGGGAGATGCAGCCAATTCTCCTCGCGCATGACATTGAGGGAATAGCGTGAAAAGACAGTCAGAATACACCCCAATGGCACCATCAAGATGGGAATCCCGAGCCAGCCCAGGTTCCAATAGGCCTCAGCAAACAAACCGGGACTGATCGAGGAGCCTACATTTCCGCTGGCTGCGAGCGAGAGGTCCGTGCCGACAGACGTGATGATCGGTTTGTCCGGCCAAATGAAGCGCGGCACGAGCACCGTGAGCGCGTAACTCAGGCTGTCCCCGGTCCGGCCGGTGTCGTGCCACGTGACCACCATTGCCGCCACGTGAAGATAGCTCAAGCGCGAAAGAGCTGGCTGGTTTTCGGCGCGTTCCGTGCCTTCCCACTCGGTCCCGGTGTACGACCCCATGATCTCGATCCGCTCGTCGAGAGGTGCCGTCAGCGCCTGGTGGCGGCGTAAGAGTTCGTCACGCCCGAAATGGATGATGGGATCGAGCTGGCCGTAGACCCCGAGGATGATGACAAGACCAACAATCACCCGCGGAAGTGTCAACTTGTGATGAAGAACGCCGAGATAAGTGAAAATCAGCGTTAGAAGAACTTCCGACTTCGCAAAGGTCAGTAACCCGACGGCAAGATCTATGGGAACGAGCACAGCGGCCAGACCGGCCGCTGTGCGGTTCCCCCGCATCCCCGCGAGAACGAGCAGGTACAATCCTACGATATACGACTTCGCCAGCGGGATGATCACACCCGGAACAAGGTCTATCAGTCCCAGGGCAACGGGGAGCACAACTAAATAACGCATGATGCCGCCCCCGATGAGAAAGATGGCCGCGAATAGCAGCGTCCGCGACTGCGCAGATGCATCTGCTTTGGGAGCAGTCGTCTCAGTGATGGCCCGTCGTCTAGAAATGAGCCATGCCGTGGTCAGCACCACGATGATGCTCAACAGGTTTATCACCCCGACCGTGAAGGCTTCCTCCTCGCTGAACCAGTAGTACCTTTTAATATTCTGCACGGTCACGTCGTTGGCGATGTAGGGCACAAGAGCGCCGATGCCATAATAGGCACTGCACGCGATACGGAACCAGAAGAGCGGTTGCCACAGAGCCCGAGGCTCTCGCGCGATTTGCCACCAGGCGCCCAACATCAGGATGCCGATCAGCGCCGAGGGGCCGGCAACATTTATGAAGTAGTAGTTTTGCTGAGACGAAACTTCGATCGATACGCCATAGGCGGCCAGCAGGAGCAAGAGTAGCAATAGCTCCCTGGCGGCGACCAAGCCCACCTGATGGCCCCCACTACTACGCAAAGGTGGGTTCATGGAATGGAACGGCAGGCCCTTCCTCATCTGCATCTGGCTACCAGTTCAGCCGAAGAGTGCGAATGTCTTGCGTCAATCGGGCCGTGCGGGCAGAGTGCGAACATACTTATCCCCGTGCGGATGCGCCGAGGTAGTTTGGGCGTACGACCAACCGTAATGGGCTTTATCGACATGGATAACTTCCCCAATCTATCAGCCCCCCGAAGCATGGCGGCGCAGGCCCAGAAACATCTCACGCACATCGAGGCGCTGCGGGCCCTCGACGCAATCACGCAGCCATCCGTTCTGAATCGTGATCCGCGACGCCGCCTGGCAGGCTCGCAGACGGCGCAAGCCAGCGGCGTATGAGCAGCATGGCGATCGTAGGCCGATTGTGAGGAACCAGATGACCGCACTCTACAGAGTAGATTTCGAAGTGTCGAACAACGAGGACTTCCGCTACGCGTTCCAGCTTGCGGACGAAGCGGGAGTCCCCGTCAATCTCGCTGGCGCGCAGTTCCGAATGGATGTTGAGGATCGCGCCGGGGCGGATGTGATCTCCTTCTCGACGGCGAACGGCAGGATCATCATCGACGCCGCGGCTGGACGCATCGATTTGATCGCGCCGGTCATCGAAATAGCCATTCTGCGCGAAAACTATCACACTCAGGACATGCTCATGACGATGAGCGGTCAAACCACCAGACTCTGGGTTGGCGGGTTCACTATCATCCAAGGAGTGACAGAATGAGCGTTACTGTTACGCCTCTGCAAACGGCGCCGCTGCGCGTCACTCCGCTGCGCGTCGCCATCGCGCCAGCTCCCTCCGACCATAGCTTGCTCACCGGCCTTAGCGACGACGATCACCCGCAGTACCATACCAATGCCCGCGCAGATGTGCGCTACGCGGCGCTGGCTCACGGCCACGTCATCACGGACATAACGCCGGTCGTGCCAACGGCAGACTATGCCTTCAATATCCCGCTCGTCGATCCGGTGGCGGTCGAGCCGGTTGCTCCGATATTCGGGTTCAGCGGCAATTCCGGCGTGTTCAACAATGCGGCTGTTGGGCTCAATCCCTACCGCGATCACACCGCGTTTCTCGGCTACAATTTCAAGGACGGCGGCGTTCAGGACGACACCGCCCTGCCGTCGTTCGGCCTTGGATGGGAGTCGAAATTCACACAGTCCGGTGGCACTGTGTTTGCGCATGAATTCTATCTGCGCTGCCTCAAGACCGATGGAACCGAGTTTCGCCCCTTCGGGGGGTACATCCCCTATAACGGGGTCACCAACAATTTTGGCTTTGCGTGCGATTATTTCTATTTGTCCCGGGATGACAGGACGCCAGCCCTCGATTTCAAGTTCGACATCGGCAGTCTCTTTGTCTACGGCGGTCACAAATGGGTGCATAC
>JBEBJD010000265.1:0-21017 GCA_040080075.1 Hyphomicrobium sp.
TTTACGATATTCACTGGTTGGAGAAGTATTTGGGCAAGCAATCCTGATCAAGCGGCGCCACGGATTCCCGAGTGGCTCGATGAGGCATGAAAGGCACATTGTGCGGGGATGGGCTGCCTGCGAGCCGCCATTCTCGATTGAAACAGTCAAGATCGTGTTTCATGATCGGCGCGTTTGAGCCTGCGATGTGACGCACAACATCCGAGGCTATTTGGCAGATTGAAGGCTGGAGCCGTTGACGCTGTGACTTCGCGCGACGATATCATGATCGAGATCACGCCCCAGGTTCTGCTGAAGGCGTACAGCTGTGGTATTTTTCCAATGGCTGAGAGTGCGGAAGACCCGGCACTCTACTGGATCGAGCCGCAGCATCGCGGTCTGCTGCCCCTCGACAAGGTTCATGTTCCTGGCCGCCTTGCCCGTACCATCCGCACGACTAGCATGGTTGTCCGGATCGATACCGATTTTCCCAATGTGATCGAAGGGTGCGCCTCGTCGCGCCCCGGCCGCAATTCGACATGGATCAACAGCCGCATCCGCTCCCTCTATCAAGACCTCTTCGATATGGGGCATTGCCATACGGTCGAGGTCTGGTCTGGAGACAAGCTTGCGGGCGGGCTTTACGGTGTGGCGTTGGGTGGAGCATTTTTCGGCGAAAGCATGTTTTCCTACGAGCGCGATGCCTCTAAGATCGCTCTCGTGCATTTGGCAGCGCGACTCGTATTCGGCGGCTTCCGGCTTCTCGATACTCAGTTTGTAACCGATCACTTGCGCCAGTTCGGCACCATTGAAGTGGGACGTGAAGAATTTCACCGCCAGCTCGACGCCAGCCTGCAGGTGCGCGGCGATTTTCTGGCTCTAGGCGGGTCTCCTGCCCCGTCACATGTCTTGGCAATTCTGCACAGTGCGTTGAGCCAGACGTAACTGCGGAACGCGGCGCGGCGAAGTCCGCGTCATAAGCAATTCCCCAAGGAACAGAGACGCGCGCGGCGATAACGCAAAATCGGCCGATCGGAAGCGGCTGCCGCCACTGATGGCTGCAATGGCTTCCGGGGCCGTGGCGGGAATGGCCGTACATGGCCCGGCAAAGTCATCGAACCAAAAAGGAGTTCGCAATAATGACAAAATTGCTCAAGCACGGGACTGCCTTAGCACTAGCGTCTCTAATGACGATCGGTGGACTTCCAGCAACAGCCGATGCGGCCGGCAAAAAGCGCGTGAAAGTGGTTTTCAAAACGCATGTCACGCGTGTGGTGCCGCGTAACCGGGCGGTGATCGTGGTCCGAAGCGGTGTGAGCTGTGGTTACTTCTACGATAAGTGGCAGTGGACCGGCAGTGCATATTGGAAAGGCCGTTACGATGCGTGCATCTATGGGTAATGGCTGACCTATCATCGGAAGCGAAAGCGGCCTCTCGTTGTCTTCGGGAGGCCGCCGCGCATTTTTTCTGCATCGCGTATTGTTTTTTGCTCGCGGCGGTTCACCGTAGGAGAGCCGGACTGCGCAACGCAGCAGTGTCACTCAAGGAACAGTGCGTGACATACCGATGAGGCATGGTCACCGCGCCGGACGCTGATGATGCGTTCGCAATTGTTTTGAATTCTACAAATAAGGGAGTTCGTCAAAATGCCGGCATCATTCATGCGCCTGGCCGCTATTGCTCTTGTTACATATGCAGCATGCAGCGGTAGCGCCGTTGCCGTTGGCAACGGGGAAAAAAAGGCCGCTGCAGTTCAAGTTAAGACCACCAACAGCCGCGAAGCGCGCAACAATTGGAACTCATTTGCGAACCGTACCAAGCCCGAGACCGGCTCTAAATCCGGCTCCAGCACCTGCGACAGTTACCATGACAAGTGGAAATCGACAGGTACAGGCTTCTGGAGGGGCCGTTATTACGCGTGCATTTACGGCGGCTGGTGAAATCACCATTTCAAATTCACATTCCGGCAGGTGATGGTCGCACCCCGTAACGTCAGCTGACCGGATTGCGGCCTCCCATGTCCCCCTGGGAGGCCGCATCTTTTTTGCTTTTTTCGTTGTGCATGTCGCTCGCAGTCCGCGAGCCGGCCACCATGAGCGCTGTCAACTGCCCGCTGCCCGCGCAGTGCTTTTTCTTTTAGTGCGACGCGCAAAAAAAGAGTCACTTGCGGAACAGCGGCGAGCAGCACGATCAGGCATTGTGTGGTCATCGAGAGCACGACAGGCCCACGCTCCTGAGCGGCTCTCAACCTCAAAGGCCGCCAGCTTCCACCCTCCCCCAGCTGGCGCGTTTGCCCCTCGGTTCCCTCCCCGGACCGGGGGGCTTTTTTTTCATTTTGTGCTTTGGTTTATTTGACATCAACAGTCGTCTCATATTGATGCATGCGTCCGCAGAGCCGGGAGCCGTTCAATACATAAGCGAAGTGGTCTTTACCTGATTGTGACGCCCTTCGACCAAGATGGTGAGAAGTAGCCATCCCGATTTTCGAGGCTTTCCACTGATGTCTTCCGCCGATCCTTCATCGCTCGACCCCGTGCGGCGCGATACAATGAACCCGCACGCATTCGGTCTGGCGCGCCCGTCTACAGCGTCGTGGCCTTTGATCGGACGCCTAGACGCCTGGTTCAGTGACAAGCGCTACAACGTTTCCCGGCCCAAGTTGATTTTCGCCATCAGCATGATTGACTTTGTTGCCGTCGTTTCCGCCGGCCTGATCGCTGCTTGGGCGACGGGGATGGATGCTGACCGCTCCGGATGGCTCATGGTGTTGCGGACGATTGTGGTTGCCGTCACAGTCACAGCCCTCATGCGCCGCGAATGGGCTTACACAATTTCTGCGTTGCGCCAGCCTGCAGTCCAGTGGCAACGGATTTTCAAGTCTTTGATGGGCGGGTTTCTGGTCCTTTCAGGTACTGCCTATCTTGGGCGCTTCACGCTGTTCACGCCCGATGAGGCAATTGTCTGGATGCTGGCCGCGGCTGCCGTCATGATGGGTAGCCGTTTTGGGGTCGCAAAACTCTTGAGTTTGTGGACCAAGGCTGGCCGCTTGGTGCGCCGTACTGTGATCGTCGGCGGCGGTCCCGACGCTGAAGCCGTTATTTCGTCGCTGGAAGCGAACGCTAAGAACAATCTGCAAATCCTTGGCGTGTTCGATGATCGAGACGACGACCGCTCGTCCGATAGTTTTGGTGGCTATCCTAAGCTCGGCAATTTCGAACAACTTGCCGCTTTCTGCCGGAATGCAGGAGTTGAATTGCTCATCGTAACGGTGCCAACGATTGCTGAAGACCGGCTGTTGCAGATCTTGAAACGATTGTTCACGCTGCAGGTCGATATTCGAATTTCGGCTTTGAGTTCCAAGCTCCGCTTGAATTCGCGTGCCTATAGTCACATCGGCGGTGTGCCGATGCTGGCCGCCATGGACCGCCCGTTGACGGATTGGGACAGGGCCATCAAGAATCTGGAAGATCGCATTCTCGGCTCTATCATCTTTGTATTGGCTGCGCCTATCATGGCACTGGTTGCTGTTGCGGTACGCCTCGACAGCAAGGGGCCAATTCTATTTAAGCAGCGGCGGTTTGGTTTCAACAACGAGCTGATCGAAGTTTATAAATTTCGCTCGATGTATGCCGATCAGTCGGATGCCACGGCCGCCAAGCTTGTCACCAAGGGGGACCCGCGCGTGACCCGGGTTGGGCGCTTCATTCGCAAGACAAGCCTCGATGAGTTGCCGCAATTGATCAACGTGTTGAAGGGGGAAATGTCATTGGTCGGGCCTCGCCCGCATGCAACTCAGGCCAAAGCCAATGCCGATCTCTATCAGTCCGTCGTGTCTGGCTATTACGCGCGTCATCGCATGAAGCCAGGGGTCACAGGCTGGGCACAGGTCAATGGCTGGCGCGGTGAGACGGACACACACGAGAAAATTCAACGCCGCGTCGAACTCGATCTAGCCTACATCGACGAATGGTCGCTGCCTTTCGATCTCTATATTCTTGCGTTGACGCCGTTTGCATTGTTGTCGGCTAAGAACGCCTATTGAGGCCGCTGTGGACGCTGGATTAGCACCCATCACCATCAAGTCTGGCACGCTCGCCGGCGTGCTGGTGGCGTGTGCGCTCGCGACCAGTTCGATCGTATTTTCAGAGCCCGCGCCAGCCGATGTTCTGATGATGGGGGTCATTGTTGGTGTGCCGGTACTGGGTGCAGCGCAATTTGGACGTGTAGCGAAACTGCACCTAGCGTTGTGGCTCGTGGTCGTGGCACTTGGGCTTGCCGGAACCACGATGTCGGCCGTTATGCCGGTCGCCATCATCCATCAAGTGGTTACGCTTTATTTGGTTCTGGGCGCATTCGTGTTGGCGGGATACGTTTCAGCCGATCCCGAACCCAGATTCCGCCTGATCGCATCATTCTATGTGGTTGGCTGTCTAATAGCCTGCGCAGCGGCTTTTGCTGGATACTTCAATCTTATCCCAGGCACCTACGATCTGTTCACCAATTATGGCCGGGCGCGCGGTACATTCAAAGACCCGAATGTGTTTGCAGCTGCCTTGGCACCCGGCTTGGTGCTGGCGGTGTGGATGGCGCTGCGCGCACGCCTGCACTGGCTACCGGTAGCGGGCGGCATCGCAGTCATTCTAGCGCTCGGACTTTTGATCAGCTTCTCGCGCGGGGGGTGGTTTTCGGCGGTGGTCTCTATTGCCGTGCTGACTTGGATTTCGCTGGTGATGTCCCGCCGGCAGTCAGATGTGCGGCGCTTTCTGGCGGTTGCATGCATTGGCACCGTGGCCTTTATCGGTGCTATATCTGCAGCTTTGCAAGTTGATGCAGTTCGCAATTTGATGGATCAGCGTGCGACTCTTGATCAGAGCTACGACGTTGGGCCAGACGGCCGCTTTGGCGGACAGGAAAAAGCCAAGAAGCTCGTTTTAGAAAACCCGTTTGGCATCGGAACGCATACGTTCCGCGAAACCTATCACCACGAAGAGCCGCACAACGTTTACCTCAGTATGTTTCTGAATGCGGGCTGGATTGGCGGGCTTGTCTATATAATATCTGTTCTGGCGACGTTGTTTGTGGGGTTGCGTGGTGCCTTCCAGGCGTCGGCATTGCAAGGGCCATTCGTGATTGCCAGCGCCGCATTCGCTGGTCTGGTTGTCGAGGGTTTGGTTATCGATTCAGACCACTGGCGTCACTTTTTCATTTTCATGGGCCTGATCTGGGGACTTGCGGACGCGCCCCCCCCGGCTCTCCATGCCTCGCGGCGGCGCACAGACTGAGCCAAAAAGGTCGCGTTGTTTAACGTTCGCTAACCTTGCCTGCATAGGTGCGCACTGCCATGCCAACTAAGTGAGCGGGCCTCAACCTTTCGCAATTACAACTGAGGTAGCGTCACTAAAGGGTTTCGATAGCCGGGCCCTGACAAGCGGAGTTGGTACGTGGCAGTTGCCTTAGAGATAGTGATGCGCCTTGGGTTGGAGATGGTTCACCGCACGCGGTTGGACCGCCTCGCCAGCCGCGTTCTGCCTCGCGAAGGCGTCATTTTTGCACTTCACCGCGTGTTGCCGGCTGTAGATCGTCCTTTTGCACCCAATCGGCTGCTGGAGGTAACGCCAGAGTTCCTGGAAGATACGATCAGGAGCGTGCGTGCCCACGGCTTCGACATCGTTTCCCTTGACGATGCGTTGGTGTCTCTCGAAGCGGGATCAAAGCGCCCGTTCGCCTGTTTCACATTCGACGATGCGTATCGCGATAACTTGGATTATGCGCTGCCAGTCTTGGAGAAGCATGGCGTCCCCTTTACGATCTATGTGCCTGAACAGTTTGCCGATGGTACGGGCCAGCTGTGGTGGGTCGAACTGGAACTCGCAATCGCGGCATGTGATACGATTGCAGTGCCTGAGCTGTTTGCTGACGAACGGCTCGCGTGCAGTACGGTGAATGAAAAGGACAAAACGTATCAGCGCATCTATTGGCGCTTGCGGCAAATGGATGAGGGGCAAGCCCGCAGCCTGGTCCGGGGCCTGTGTTCTCGAGCGGGCGTCGATGTGAGCCGGGTTTGCCGCGAACTGATCATGCCGTGGAACGCCTTGCGGGACATGAGCAAATCCAAGCTGGCCAGCTTTGGCGCCCATACCGTTAGGCACTATGCGCTGGCCAAACTGCATCCGGCTGAGGCGCTTGACGAAATCGTGCGCTCGAAGGTGAGAGTCGAATCTGAACTCGACCGTCCCTGCCGCCATTTTTGTTACCCCTATGGCGATGCCGGGAGTGCGGGGCCGCGCGACTATGAGCTTGCCCACAAGTGCGGCTTTGCGAGTGCAGTCACGATGCGAAAGGGGCTGATTGAAGTCCATCATCGCAATCACATGATGTCGTTGCCGCGCTGTTCATTGAATGGGCAATATCAAAATCAGCGCTACGTATCGGCGCTTTTGAGCGGTTTGCCGTTCTTCCTCTGGAATGGGATTATGCGCCGGCAAGGGGCAACTGGCTTACAAGACGCCAGCGCTACTGGCCAGGTTTCGCTGCGCGCAGTGGAGGCGCACCAATGAAGGGCTCGCACGCTTCGACCGGCAGGAGCGGGCTGGATGTGTCGCAGGCCGATACGCCAGATACGCCGGATGCAGACTTAGCTTGTGAAGCCGGAATGGGCGTATCGGCGGCAAATGCAATCGGTACGCAGCATGCGGCAGAGAATGCCAAGTGGTGGCAGGCTGTTCGCGCGCTACTCATCGCGCAGTTTGATCCGGCCGCAGCGCAGAACGTGCGGCGCGACGCCTTGGCGGTATTTTCTATTCGCGTGATGAGTGCGGCTCTTTTGTTTGTTTCGCAGATTATCTTGGCCCGTTGGATTGGGGCGTCAGGATACGGGCTCTATGTTGCGCTGTGGTCTGCGGTTTTGGTTGCAGGCGGGCTATCGCATATGGGGCTCGGCACTGCCATGATGAGGCTGGTACCCCAGTATCGCGCCTCGAATGACTTTGAGCACTTACGCGGGCTTTTGATTGGCGGACGGTTTATTGCACTCGCGGGTGGATTAACCGTCGCGGCCGCAGGAGGCCTTCTACTGTGGCTTTCGGACAAAGGCGGGCAATCGGATTTCGTTTTGGCGGCAGTGCTGGCTCTGGCCTGCTTGCCAGCCTATGCGCTTACCGAAGCTCAGGATGGACTTGGCCGCGGCCAGGGCTGGACATTAGAGAGCATTGCGCCTCCCTACATATTGCGGCCCGCCTTGGTGTTGTTCGCGGCGGCCGCTTCTTATGCGCTAGCGTTTCCTTCAACGGCGTCGACAGCGATGATGTGTGCGCTTGCCGCCACGTGGATCACGGCCATCGTGCAATCCGTCCTTGTCCAGCGCCAAGTGGCTAAAACTGTGTCCCCTGGGCCGTCGGCATTTCAACTGTTCTTCTGGCTCAAGGTTTCTCTACCGCTTCTGGCGGTGAGTGGATCGGAACTCGTTTTGCAGAATGCCGATGTGCTGCTGCTCAACGCCCTGCGCCCGCCTGAAGAAGTCGGCATCTACTATGCCGCTGCCAAGACAACATGTCTGGCGCTGTTTGTTCACTATGCCGTTGGCAGTGCATACTCTGGCCGGTTTGCAACCGCCGGAGCCTTGGGGGATCATGATGGTTTGGTGCGCCTGACCCGCGAGGCCGTAGCTTGGACATTCTGGCCTTCGTTGGCCGTGACGGCGGTGGTGTTGATTACCGGGCCGTTCCTGCTGGGCCTATTCGGCAAGGACTTCGAGAGCGCCTATCCGGCGATGTTCATTTTATCGGCCGGTCTGCTGGCACGCGCCGCCACGGGTCCATCCGAGTTCGTCCTCAATATGCTTGGCCACCAAAACGACTGTGCCCGCTCGTTCGCTATTGCCGCGGGCGTTTCCATTGCCCTTAACCTGCTGTTTATTCCGTTCTTTGGAGCTTTTGGCGCAGCCACCGCGACAGCGTGCGCCTTTGCCACCGCTTCCGGACTGAATTGGCGCACTGCCCGGCGCAAACTGGGTCTCAATCTGTTTGTTCTGGCGCCTGCGTCTGGACCGGAACCGTCCGGTTCCAAAAACACCATCGGGCGGCGAGGACAAGTTGGATTGAATCTCCTCTCGCCGGTTGCGGCCCGGGCTGCGGGCCCTGCAGCACTGCATAAGCCCGTGGGTCAAGCCCGTGCAGATGCGCAGGACATCGCAAAACAAGAGTTGGCTTCCCCACAGTATCGGCAAGTCGTCTACGCGATTGTGCGAGATGAGAGCGGCTTTGACGCACTGCACGATGACTGGAACAGACTGTATAGCGCCTCGCCCAGTCTATCTCAGCCATTTATGAGCTTTGACTGGCATCGCCATTGGGTACGCCACTATCACGCCGGGCAGTCCCATCCGCTGGGTGTGCAGCTTGCGATCGTCGTGGGGCGGCGTGCGGGCCGGGTTGTCGTAATCTGGCCGTTGGTGACAAAGCGCATGGCTGGAATGACCTATCTTTATTGGATGGGGCAACCTGTCAGTCAGTATGGCGATGTACTGGTCGAAGCGTCAGATACGACACAGGCGCTGTTGCACGATAGCTGGGATATCATCATCTCTATGCTCGCGCCCGATGTCGTAACGTTGCGCAAAGTGCGTGTTGATGCCGCTGCCGCACCATTGCTGAAAGACTTGGGTGCCGTGGTGACGCGTACTGCGCAAGCGCCGTTCGTGGCAACGGGCGGCCATGCGTCATTCGAAGATTTCGAGCAGCGCTATTCTGCAAAGGCCAGGAAGAACCGGCGACGCCTGATGCGCCGTCTCGAAGAAAAAGGCACTGTAGACTTTGTGCATGCGCGGAAGGGCCCTGAGGCCACGTCGCTCGTGAAGCGAGCCATTGAACTGAAGCAAGCATGGCTCGATGCGCGTGGATTGCTGTCTGCAGCCGTACATGATCAACGTTTTGAGCGCTTCTTTTCCGCTGCAAGCGAGGGCGGGAAAGAACCATCCTGTAGCCTGGTATCAGCGCTGAAACTCGATGGCCATCCGTGTGCCATCCTGGTTTCAATTTCCGGCGGCAATCACATTGCAGGTCACATTTTTGCGTATGATTTGCAGCATGAAAAGGCCGGAGCGGGTGTTTTGCTTTTGGAGGAATGCCTTCGTCACGCCGTTAGCAGTGGTCATACCACTTTCGACCTTTTGGCTCCAGGAGATGCCTACAAATACGACTGGTGCGATCAGCAAGTTGAGGTCAATGACTGGGCGCTCGCCACGTCATTGCGAGGCCAATTGTTTACGCGCCTCTATCTCACGCATCTGCGCGAAAAGGCGAAGCGCACCGCCAGACTGCTCCCGGTGCCGGTTCGCAAATTGATCCGGCGCGCTGTGCAGGGGGCGAGCATTGAAAGCTCAGCGGCCGCATTGGTGCGCTCAGCGAGCCCACTCCCTGAATAACGGGCCATTGCTGTTGCCAATCGGGACTGGTCCCGGCCCCATGAACTTGTTAATGCAAGGTCCCGAGAAAATCAGGACAACAGTGTGACTGGAAAAAAACCGGACAAGGGAGCATCTGCTTCCTCAGGCCTGCCGTCGAAAGACGAAATACTTGATTTCTTGAGCACCTCTCAGAACAAGGCGGGCAAGCGCGAGATTGCGCGCGCCTTTGGCATCAAAGGCGGCGCCAAGATTGCACTCAAGCGCACGCTGAGCGAAATGGCGCGAGAGGGAAAAATTGCGGGTAATCGAAAAGATTTCCGGGAAAAGGGCAAGTTATCACCCGTTACATCCCTGGAAGTCGTGGGTCGCGATGACAATGGTGATTTGCTGGCCGAGCCGCTCATTTGGAATTCTGCCGATGGACCGCGCCCAAATGTTCTGATCGCCACAAGGCCACGCGGGCCAGGCTCGGACGAAATTGTTATCGGCGTGGGCGATCATGTGCTGGCCCGCGTCCGGCCTCTCGCCGATTTAACAGATGGACCTTCAAGATACGAAGGCGACGTTATCAAAAAATTGCCCCGCGATACGCGCCGTCTTGTTGGAATTTTCCGGCGTTCTGCACGCGGTGGCGGTTCAATTGATCCCGTCAGCCGCAAGGAATTGAAGTCGTGGATCATACAAGGTGGCGACGAAGGTGATGCCAAGGATGGCGACCTTGTGCGCTTCGAGTTGCGGCACAAGGGCCGCTTTGCAACGCCGCAGGCGCGCGTGCTGGAAACGCTTGGCAATCCGCAAGACGAGCGCAAGATCAGCCTCATCGCCATTCATGCCAACGGTATTCCTGACGACTTCCCAGCCAGCGTAATTGCGGAGACAAATCACCTGCCGCCGCTAAACACAACGGCACGCACCGATCTGCGTCACCTGCCACTGCTCACGATCGACCCAGCCGATGCCAGAGATCATGACGACGCAGTCTATGCCGAAGCGGATACGGATACAAAGAACAAGGGCGGCCATGTCATTATCGTAGCAATTGCCGATGTCGCCCACTATGTCCGTCCCAACAGTCTACTCGACAGGGAAGCGCAGTTACGAGGCAACTCGGTCTATTTCCCTGATCGCGTCGTGCCGATGCTACCCGAGAAAATCTCGAACGATCTGTGCTCGCTTCGCGAAAGCGAAGACCGCCCATGCTTGGCTGTGCGCATGATTTACGATGCTGAGGGCAACAAGCGCTCACACACCTTCATGCGTGCGTTGATGCGCTCGCCGGCAAAACTTTCGTATCAAGAGGCGCAGGCTGCCATCGATGGCAAGCCAGAACCCAAATGCGCTCCCTTGCTCGACAGCGCATTGAAGCCTCTGTGGGCCGCCTATGCCGCACTCAAGTCCGCTAGGGATCGCCGCGAGCCGCTTGATCTCGATTTGCCCGAACGGAAGATCCTCCTTGATAAGGAGGGCCGGATTGCCGGCGTTATCGTGCCCGAACGGCTCGACGCGCACCGGTTGATTGAAGAAATGATGATTCAGGCCAACGTTGCTGCGGCAGAAACACTAGAGTCCAAGAGGACGCCCGTCGTCTATCGCATTCATGACCAGCCCTCGCCCGAGAAACTGAAGGGGCTTAAGGATTTTCTGGAGACGCTTGGAATCAAGGTGCCTAACGCGGGCGAACTAAAGCCGGCTGCGTTCAATCGCATTCTTGCCAAGGCGAAAACAATGCCCGTGCCCGAGCTCATAAACGAGGTGGTGTTACGGTCGCAAGCACAGGCTGAATACAATCCGCAAAATATCGGGCATTTCGGTCTCAACCTGCCGCGCTACGCCCACTTCACCTCTCCCATACGGCGTTATGCCGATCTCCTCGTGCATCGGGCTTTGATCCGCGCACTCAAAGCTGGCGACGGTGGTCTTGATGACAGCGAAATACCACGGTTACCTGAGATTTGCCGTGCCATATCGGAGGCCGAGCGGCGCGCCATGGCGGCCGAGCGTGAAACGGTGGACCGCCTTATCGCCGCCCACTTGGCCGATCGCATCGGGGCAACTTTTGAGGGGCGGATATCAGGCGTCACGCGGTCGGGGTTATTTATCCGGTTGCGGGATACTGGCGCCGATGGATTTGTACCGGTGTCGACACTTGGAACGGATTTTTTCAATCACGTAGAAGCTGCACACGCACTTGTTGGCAGCAAGACCGGCGAAACGTACAGTCTGGGCGATAATGTCTCGGTACGGCTTGTTGAGGCCATACCCTCGGCCGGGGCACTTCGTTTTGAAATGCTGAGTGAGGGCAAGAGTGGCCCAGCTTCGCCAATGAAAGGATTTAGCGGTAAGCGCATCCCCCGGCACCGGCGGCCAGGGAGGTGAATATGGCCGCGACACACCTCCTCTTGACGCCTGGGGGCGCTCACTTCAGTGTCGCCCCATGAACAAGACAAATATGAAGTCCGGGTCAGAGGCCCAATCCTGGCAAGTGCCGCTGAGGTCCAAGCGGCAGTCGATGTTGCGAGGGTTGAAGCAGAGGTGCCCAGCGTGTGGCACGGGCCGCCTCTATGGCGCATACCTTAAGGTCAACGATAAGTGCCCAGAATGTGGCGAGGAGCTACATCATCACCGGGCAGACGATGCGCCACCCTATTTCACCATCCTGATTGTGGCGCATATTGTTGGCGCGGGCATTCTCTGGACCGAGCAGACCTATGCGCCACCGACATGGGTGCATTGGCTCATTTGGCTGCCGCTGTTGCTGGTGTTGAGCCTTGGATTGCTGCCACGGATCAAAGGGGCATTGATTGGCCTTCAGTGGGCTTTGCGTATGCATGGCTTTGGCGGACCGGGCAGTGACTCGACGGATCCGTCGGTCACCAGTCCTCTGGCTGCGTCCAAGCCGGTCTAATCGCTCCCGCGGGTGAGGCACACATGAACGGGCCGGGAGACGAGTGCCCGTCACAGTCGCCACCGCCAGTGCACCAAAAAGCGCTGCGGCCGCGCGACGCGGCAACTCTGATCATATTCGACCGTCAGGTTGACGGCACCCGGATTTTGATGGGCCGCCGCCGCATGGATCAAATCTTTTTGCCGGGGCACTACGTTTTCCCAGGCGGCCGCATTGAGCCGCAGGATAAGAAGGTTCCGGTTGCCACACCGCTACAGGCGGGCCACGCGGCCAATGTCATGATTGGGATGGGGGCGCGCACAAACAGTGCGCAGGCGACGGCGCTGGCCTTGGCGGCTGTGCGCGAAACTTTCGAAGAGACCGGATATGTCATCGGTCAGTCAATTGATCGCCAAAGTTCCACGGCGCGCGGTTCTCCTGCGTCCCGGCCTGCCGCCTGGCAGAAATTCATGGCGTGCGGATACGTGCCTGCGTTGGGCGATGTCAGCTACTTCGCTCGCGCCATCACACCACCGGGGCGGCCCCGCCGCTATGACACACGGTTCTTTGCGGTTCCCCGAGGGGCAGCCTTCGGTCCGCACGGCCAAGGTGATGGCGAGTTGGAGGATGTGGGATGGCGCAGTCTCGATGAGGTTCGTGGCCTTAAGCTGCCATCAGTAACACGGCTGATACTGGAAGATTTCTCGCGATTGCTAGCGCCTCATGCGGCAGGTGCTGTATGTGCTGGAGGCCATTTACCCAAAATTGGGTTCATTCCAGAGGCAATTCCCTTCTATTTTCAGCGGCGAGGCGTGTTTCAGCGCGCGGTGTTGTCGCTAAGCGGTGGCGCGCCTTGACAGAGCGGTTTTGGCGGCTATGGTGCCGCTTCCTCATTCGAGTTTCTCTCATTCAGGGGCGTTTTCGCCATGGCTAAGCCTGTAACCCAGAAGATTAAATTGCTGTCGACGGCCGGCACGGGCTTTTTCTATGTGACCAAGAAGAACCCACGCACATCAACCGAGAAGATCGTTTTCAAAAAGTACGATCCGGTGGTGCGCAAGCACGTTGAATTCAAGGAAACGAAGATCAAGTAGTTTGGCATTTTGCCAACTCTCCACACCGCATCAGATGAGCAACATTCTGGCTCTTAGAGAGCTGTGGTGTTTTTTTGGATTGTCTGAAGGCGCCGGCAAAGCACGCGGGGACGCCTAGTTAAAGGCTTGATCAGGGTCCATAGCCACCCGGCAGCGGGGTAAGCATCCCGAGCGAGCTACGGTCCCTGACCTATGACCCGATGGCGTCAAAGAGGGCGTTGACGATCCATAAGGCGCCGCAGCTGGATAACCAGCCACGTAGTTTCCCCGCTCCATCAGGAGATGCGGCAAACCCGACGAGCCGCGGGAACTCGATATCGTACCAATCACTCGCCCTGGTCTACCAGAAGCATGTGCGGCACGACGAAGTGTCGCTGGCGAATCTATTCCAGCTTTCGGGCTTGTCAATACGCTGTGAAGCCTACTTCTACTCGGCCATGATCAAAGTAGACATGGCATTGGCACAAAACATGAACGGATCTGAGCACCGCAGCGCTTGGACAAGGGCCTGATTGGGCAGCATTTATTGTGCGCTATTGATCGCAAGGGAGATGGTAAGAATACTCCCTAATGTGACAGAATTACCCACAAATGTTTTTTTGTCAGGCTGCGTCGGCAGCAACCCGGTTGCGACCCCGTCGCTTGGCGGCATAAAGGGCGTTGTCGGCTCGCTTTATAACGATTTCTGGGGTGTCGTCTGCCCGCTCCAAAGTGCCCAAACCGACGCTAGCTGTCACATCCAAGAACAGTTCCGAATGGACCCGGAACGGCTCCGCGGCCACGCAGGCCCGCAACCGCTCGCCGACTTGGTAGGCGCGCGCGATGTCGGTATCGGGCATGATGATGATGAATTCCTCCCCGCCCAGCCGGCACGATAAATCAATGCCCCGGGTATTGCGGCGGAAGCGCTCGGCAAACTCTCTCAAGACCGCATCACCTGCGTCATGCCCATAGGTATCGTTGACCTTTTTGAAATGATCGATATCGGCCAGGAGTACTGAAAGCGGGCGTCCGGTCTTGATGGCATCGCCGACCAAGGTGCTCAAATGACCATCCATGTAGCGGCGGTTGTGCAGGCCCGTGAGCGCGTCAGTAATCGACATCTCGACGCTCTCCTGCAGCTTATTGCGCAGGAATTCAGAAAAGCGCTTGCGCTTGATCTGGGTCTTGATGCGCGCCAGCATTTCGTGGCGCTCAATGGGCCGCATCAGGTAATCGTTGACGCCCATGTCGAGGCCGCGCATCAAACGCGCTTCGTCGCCGGGTTCGACGAGAATAACGATCGGCAAATGGCGGGTGCGTTCGAGGGCGCGGACTTGTGAGCAAAGCCGCAGGGCGTCCGAACCCGCCAGGCTCAGTGACACGATCAGCAGATCGAAATTGTGCTCGGCAACCTTCAACAAGGCCGCGTTAGGATCGCGTTCTACAAACGTGTCGTGGGTCTTGGACAGCGACTCCATCAAGCGTGCCGCTGAGCGCGGATGATCGTCGACAATTAGAAGGCGGCCGGGGCGATCTGTGAGGGCTTTGGCAAGTGCGGCGGTATCCGTCAGCCCCATCTGCTGGCTGGTGGACGCGCGCAGCAGCATTTCATCGTTCAAGACCTTGAGGCGGCCCAGATTTTTGACGCGGGTGACGAGAGCAATATCGTCAACGGGTTTGGTGAGAAAATCGTCTGCGCCGTTCTCCAGGCCCTGCACTCTGTCTGAAGGCTGGTCGAGCGCGGTGACCATAATAACGGGAATGTGGTGCGTTTTCGGATTGGACTTAATTCGCCGGCAGACTTCAAATCCGTCCATACCCGGCATCATGACGTCCAACAGCACCACGTCGATGCGCTCACGGGCGCACACGTCGAGGGCCTCCTGACCGCTATATGCAGTCAAGACTTCGAAGTACTCAGCCGAAAGCCGGGCTTCAAGAAGCTTCACGTTGGCCAGTATATCGTCGACTACAAGTACGCGGGCGGTCATCGTTTGAACCTATGCTTCGCCAATGAAGCGGCGAATGGTGTCGAGAAAAGTTGTCACGGAAATCGGTTTGGAGACGTAGGCTTCGCATCCGCCCGACCGGATCCGTTCTTCATCGCCTTTCATGGCAAATGCAGTAACGGCGACCACGGGGATGATGCGCAGCTCTTCGTCTTCTTTCAACCACTTGGTGACCTCGAGACCCGAGACCTCCGGCAGCTGGATATCCATCAGAATTAGGGATGGCCGGTGCTGGCGTGCCAGCGTAATGGCGTCGAGGCCATTGCGGGTTTGCACCGTGCGATAGCCGTGAGCTGCCAACAAATCGTGGAAGAGCTTCATGTTGAGCTCGTTGTCTTCCACGATTAGTACTGACTTCGGCTGCCGCTTCAACGGTACCACTTGGCCCTCGACGGGCGCGGTTGTCTCCTGATACGTCATGGCTGAGGGCCCACTCTTTGTCCTACAACCATTTGCACCGATTCTCCCCAATCGAACGGCTTTGATTCTGCGCCCACAGCAGTAACCAACAGTTTAAGTTTGCTACCAATTGCTCCAATATTTTGGATGGGACCTTGAAATTCCATGGCAAAGCCGCTGCTCTTTACGCTTGTCCAAGCTGAACAATTGGGCCTCAACGCGCTCACCTTCCTGGCTGAAGACGGGCAGCGGCTGGTGCGGTTTTTGTCTTTGACCGGCACCACCCCTGCGGGCCTAAGGGCAGGGGCTGGACAGCCGCGGATGCTGGCGGCCGTACTTGGGCATCTTCTGGAAGACGAGCCACTTTTGCTGGTGTTTACAAGTATGAAGGGTATTGATCCGGCTACGATCGCGCCTGCTCATGAATTGCTGGTGCGTGCGGCCAACGTTTCGGAGTGACGGGCATGAGCCGGGCGAATGGTCTGGGTGGGCTGCGCCTTGGACTGGATGTTGGCGGCACCAAGATTGAAGGCGCGGTTTTTTCGAGCACTAACGAATCGTTAGGTCGTCTTAGGATTGCCGCCCCCCGCAATGATTATGCCGCTACGATCTCGGCCATTGCCGGTTTGGTGGCAGATTTGGAAAGCGGGCTCGACTCCGTTTCTCACGGCCGCTGCAGTATTGGCGTGGGTGTGCCGGGTTCGATTTCGCCCCTTACTGGCCTGATGCAAAATGCCAATTCGACTTGGCTCAATGGCCGCGCCTTCGACAAGGATCTGGCACTCAGTCTCGGCCGGCCCGTGCGGATTGCCAACGATGCCAACTGCTTTGCCCTATCCGAAGCGACGGATGGCGCTGGGGCGGGAATTGGATCGGTGTTTGGAGTTATCCTTGGAACGGGCTGTGGTGGCGGCATCGTGCTCAACGGCCGCTTGGTAGATGGGGGCCGGGGCATCGGCGGCGAATGGGGACACAACCCGCTACCTTGGGCCGGGGCCGATGAGTACCCTGGACCACTGTGCTGGTGCGAGCGCCGCGGATGCATGGAAACTTGGGTGTCTGGGCCGGCCCTTGAAGCGGAGTATTCGCGGTTGAGCGGCCGCAATTTAGCGGCCGGGGCGATTGCCGCGCAGGCGATTCAAGGTGAAGCCGTGGCGCAGCAAAGCCTTGCGCGTCACGCCAGCCGATTGGCGCGTGGCCTGTCGCATGTGGTCAACATTATTGATCCAGATGTCATCGTACTTGGCGGTGGACTGTCCAAGCTTCCGCATCTCTATGAAGTCTTGCCGGCGCTGATGGAGCCACACATTTTTGCTGCGAGTAAGCAGGTTCACATCGTGTCACCCCGTTGGGGTGACGCGAGTGGGGTGCGCGGTGCCGCGTGGTTGTGGGACGCTTAGAGTGCTTCAGGGAAAAGTGTGAGCGGTTTTCCCGGCAAGAAGCACGGCAAAACAAAGAGCTAGGGTCGTTCCACGATTCAACTAAGACCGGAACGACCCTAGGCCGTGGAGGTTGCCCCTCATATGTTGCCCAAGCAGATGAACTTCGTCTCGAGATATTCGTCCAGCCCTTCTGCCGCACCTTCCCGGCCGAGGCCGCTTTCCTTGACGCCTCCGAACGGGACCACCTCATTGGAAAAAATCCCTTCGTTGACGCCAACCATGCCAGCTTCGAGTTTCTCGGCCACGCGCCAGGCACGGCTCAAGTTTTCGCTGAACAGATAGGCAGCGAGACCAAACGGAGTGTTGTTGGCAAGCGCGACCGCTTCTTCCTCCGTTTCGAACCGCATAAGGGCTGCGACGGGGCCAAAGATTTCTTCACCCACCAGCGCCATATCCTTGGTGATGCCCGTGAGTACGGTCGGCTGATAAAACAGCGGTCCTGCGGCGTGCGGCGCGCCACCGAGAATGGCCTTGGCGCCCTTCGATAACGCCTCGCGCGTCAAGGTCTCGACTTTGTCCGCGGCTTCCGCATTGATTAGTGGCCCAACTGTGATGTTGTCGCCACTGCCCGGACCCACCGTCAGCTTGGAGGCAGCCTCCTTAAGTGCGGCGGCAAAGCGGTCATAAATCCCAGCCTGGACTAGTATCCGGTTGGCACACACGCAAGTCTGGCCCGCATTGCGGTATTTCGAGGCCATGGCTCCGGCGACCGCCTGACCGAGATTGGCATCATCGAATACGATGAGAGGCGCGTTGCCGCCCAGTTCCAGAGTCAGCTTCTTCACGGTATCGGCGCATTGGCGATAGAGAATTTTGCCGACGGCCGTGGAGCCAGTGAACGTGAGTTTGCGAACGCGGCTGTCTTTGCATAGCACCGCACCTACGGCCGGCGCGTCGAGCGAGGTAACGACGTTGAGCACACCAGCAGGAACCCCGGCATCCATGGCGAGTTTGGCGACAGCGATGGCGCAAAGCGGGGTGTCTTCTGAAGGTTTAATGACGATGGTGCAGCCCGCAGCCAAGGCACACCCTGCTTTGCGGGTAATCATGGCGATCGGGAAATTCCACGGCGTGATTGCAGCTGCCACACCGATCGGCTGTTTGATGGTGATATAGCGCTTACTCGCGGCGGTTGTCGGAATGGTCTTGCCATAGGCGCGCTTGCCCTCTTCGGCAAACCATTCGATAAATGAGGCACCATACGTGACTTCGCCACGCGCTTCAGCAAGGGGCTTGCCCTGTTCCGCCGTCATGAGCTGAGCGAGGCGCTCGGTTTCGACTGTGATGAGATCGAACCAGCGCCGCAGAATTGCGGCCCGTTCTTTTGCTGTTTTGGCGCTCCAGGCCGGCAATGCCGCTTGGGCAGCATCGATAGCCCGCAGCGTGTCCTTGGCCCCGAGATTGGGCACAGTTGCAATAACCTGGCCCGTTGCAGGATCTGTCACATTAAAAGTGTCTGGCGAAGTTACCCATTCGCCGCCGATCAGCGCTGCCGACGGAAACCAGGACGTGTGCTTATTCATGAGTGTGACTCTATCGCAGGGTAATGGAAATGGACTTGAGGTCAGCGTACTTGTGCAGTGCGTGCATAGACCTGTCGCGGCCAAAGCCCGATTGCTTGAAGCCGCCAAACGGCATTGTCAGGTCGCAGGCATCCCAGCCGTTGACCCAAACAAGCCCGGCTCTCAACTCGCGGGCGGCACGATGGGCCAGTGAGATATCGCGCGTCCACAGACCAGCTGCGAGGCCATAAACTGTGTCATTGGCTAGTCTAAGAGCATCGTCTGGGTCTTTGAAAGTGGTGACGGCGAGGACGGGTCCGAACACCTCTTCGCGCGCCAGCGTCGCGCCCGGCTCAATGTTGTCGAATACCGTGGGCTCGACATAAAAGCCGCCCGTATCAATGCGCACCTGAGTGCCTCCAAGCAGCAATTTGCCACCCTCCTTGTGCGCGGTATCAATGTAGCGCAATGCGGTCTTCATCTGGTTGGCGCTCACCATGGCGCCAAATGCGGTCGATGGATTGAGCGGATCGCCGGGTACAATTTTCTTGGCGACCTGCAAGAGCTTTTCGAGGAAAGCGTCTTTGATGTCTTCTTGCACGAGCAGCCGCGACGCCGCGGTGCAAACTTCGCCTTGATTGAAAAACACTCCCCATGCCGCATGCACCGCGGCTGCGTTGAGATCGGGACAATCGGCAAAGATGATCTGAGGAGATTTGCCGCCAAGTTCCAGGCTCACGCGCTTCAAGTTGCTTTGTCCCGAGTACTGCATCAGGAGCTTGCCGACCACTCCCGAGCCCGTGAAGGCCAGCATATCGACGTCCATATGAAGTGCGAGTGCTTTGCCAGCACCGGCGCCAAAGCCTGGCACCACATTGAGTACACCTGGCGGAACGCCGGCTTCAAGTGCGAGCTCTGCCATCTTGAGGGCCGTGAGCGTCGATTGCTCTGCGGGCTTCAAGACAATTGAATTGCCCATGGCGAGTGCGGGCGCCACTTTCCACATCGTCATTAGAAGCGGAAAATTCCAAGGCACGATGACCCCAATGACGCCGAGTGGTTCGTGTACCGCAAACGAAATGCGGTCGGTGGTTTCGGGTCCGACCTCTCCATAGACCTTGTCGAGAGCCTCGGCATAGTAGCGCAATGTGCGGATGGCGCCCGGTACGTCAACCGCCAGAGCGTCCTTAATGGGCTTGCCGACGTCGATGCTTTCCAAGACCGCGAGCGATTCTGAATCGCGCTCCATCAGCTCAGCGAGCTTGAACAAGATGGCTTTCTTGTCGCGGTAGTGCAGCCTGCGCCAGCGCTTGTCTTCAAACGCGCGCTTGGCCGAGGCAACTGCCGCATTGATATCGGCCTCGTCGCACTCGGTGATTTGATTTATGACCTGTCCATTGCGCGGCGAGACGTTGGCAAATGTCTTGCCCGATAAGCTGGAGACGAGTTGTCCATCGATAATGGCCTTGCCGGGCAGCGGGATCGTGCCAGCGACGTTTTCGAAATGTGAAAGCGATGTCATGACACAACACTAATCCTATGCAACGTGGGCATACCAAAGATGATCGAGCGAGGTAACGATACGCTCAAAATTGACGCGCTCGGTCTGCTTCAGGCGAGTGTAAACATCCTGGAAACCGCCGCCAAAAGCATCTTTGACGACTTGAGACGTTTCAAACCGGTCGAGTGCGCTGACCCAAGCGGTGGGTAATTGGGGTGCTGGAGTGCCCTCCGAGTTGCCCTCGGTTGCCGGGCCCGGATCGCACTTATGATCGATGCCATACTGGGCACCGGCCAGAATTCCGGCGATAACGAGATAGGGATTGGCGTCGGCCCCAGATACGCGATGCTCGACGCGGGTGGCAGGTCCCGATCCGCGAGGAATACGCAATGCGACGGTGCGGTTATTGAAGCCCCAGTGGGCTGCCATCGACACGTAGGACTTGGGCACATAACGCCGGTAGGCGTTGGCCGATTGCGCCCACACCGCCATGAAGTCACCCATGGTTTCGCGCAGTCCACCAATGACGTTGACGAATAGCGGCGATGCCGGGTCGCCCGCGAACAAGTTCTGACCCGCGCTATCGACGAGGCTCATGTGAATATGCATGCCCGAGCCCGACCATTCGTGATGCGGCTTGGCCATGAATGTGGCGTCGATGTTGTGGGCGCGTGCTGCTGCCTTCACAGCGCGCTTCAAAAGAAGGCCATCGAGGGCCGCCGCCACAGGATCGGCGCGGTGCTTGAGGTTGATTTCAAATTGGCCAGGACCCGACTCTTGCATGACGGCATCAATCGGAAGCTTCTGGGTTTCGGCGATACG
>JBEBJD010000162.1:0-21015 GCA_040080075.1 Hyphomicrobium sp.
GAGGCCGCGCACGATGGGGCGGCTAGCACCAGGCGCGAAGGAGGAGGCGTTGATGCCTGGCTTCGTTGCCAAAGTATCCGTGACCGTCTGCCCCTGCTTTGCCTCGATTTCACGCGCCGTCGTGACGGTCACGGACACGAAGGCATCACCGGCAATGAGGGGCGTGCCGGGAGCGCGGGTCAGTTCAGTGGTGTCCGGTGTCGAATTTTCGGGTTCCGCAGGCTCAGGCTCGGGAGCCGCAGCCTGCGTCTTCGGTGCTGGCTTGGGTTTGGCAGCAACGGTCTCGGGCTTGGACTTCTTTTTCGGTTTTGGAGCGGCCTGCTTGACGATGGGGCTCGGGGCAGTGATCACGATTTCAGGCAGCGTTGTAGCTTCTGCAGAGGGCTCTGCTGTTTGGCACAGCACCTGTTGTGTCGTGCCGGCGTTGAGCGAGACAACGATAGCCGTCGCTATAAAGGCTTTGCGTCCGGACATGAGTGTCCCCCGAGGTTTGAAGCAGGTGTGATGTGGATTGGTGCTTGATGAGCAGCATCCCGGCGTCACGACAGGGCGTGAAGCAGGCGTGGCTTCCAGTTACGTTGGATCAAGCGTTGTCAGAAGCATCATAGGCGCGGGGGCGCGCGGGCTTGAAAATTCCGTGCAGTCTCGGAAACGGCGATCTGAACCAATCGTAGCGGTTCAGGTTTCACTTCAAACAATACAGGTAGCGCTATCTCAGGAGACAGTGGGACCACCGCGGAACCGGCAAGGCTCATCGCCTGGCAGATAGGGCAATCGTGCTCGTCTTCGTCATGGGCCGGAAGGGGGCAATGATCTGGGTCCGCGCCAAGGTATTGGCCACTCGCGCCAACAACATCATGATCCGCGTCGAAATGAACATGGCCGAAAGACACGGCCAACTGCACGCAGAGTGCAATCAGCGCTAACAATCTAACGGCAATGTTACTGGCTTGCGTGGACATGGCCGACTCCCGCGTCAACGTATAGGCGCAGAGTCGAAACAGCGGAAGTTATAATATCCAAGCCCATCTAACAGGGGTATTGCGCAGATGCGAAACTGCAACAGTGTTCGACGGCGAAACCTTGGATGTGGGGCACCATTCACCCCTTCTTCAGTGTGGCGGGCCGGCCAAACGGTCATTGAGGTCCGGCATGAGCGTGTTGATGCTGTGACGGCACCATATTAGGAAGCCCTCGTTTTCCGGGGCGGCAGGACTGAACAAACGGGCCCCTCCCCCTCACCTCACCAACTTCCACTTCAGCCCTTTGAACTTGCCGAAGTCGCGGTCGAGCGTCACCCATTCGCAGCCGTGCTCTATGGCGAGCGCGGCAAACCAGGCGCCGGTGACGTCCTTGCCCAACACGTTGTGCTCGACGCATAACCGCCGGAAAATGGCCCAATGGTTTGGCCCCGGTTCTACTGTCACACAATTCGGCCGGGTCAAGAGGCTGTCGCAGTACTGGAAAACGTCTCGCGGGATTTCAGCGGGCGAGTAAATTTTCCGGTTTGTAAGTATTCGCACCACCGCACTCAATGCCAGGCGCGAAAGGCCGAACGTCTCTCGGCCGTTGATGACACCTTCGAGCCAGGCGATGCTCGTCCTGTGATGGGCGGCTTCCGGCCGGAATGCGGAAATGAGGACGTTTACGTCCGGCAGCGTCACTTGAAGCCCTTCTTCATGCGCTCCATGTATTCCTCATCTTCCGCTTCATAGATCGTGGACATATCCGTCAGGTCGAACCCCGGTCTCAGCCCGCCCTTGGCTTTCGAAACTTTTATTCTGAAGGGTTTTTCAGGAGCCTTTCGCGAGGCGTTTTCGTAGATCACGCGTCGCAGACCTTCTTCTATGAGAGATGTTACGGCCGAGCCCTCCTCGGCCGCCTTTTTCTTGGCGGCACGGAGCAACTCCGGGGCGAGGCGCACTGTGGTGCGCTGGGTCATGTCTGCAAAATAGAAGCGAGACATAAATATGTCAATAATGACAGGAGTCGGTCTAACTAAGCAACAACGCATGATCGTGCCGCCAACGGGCCCCACCCGCTCTCCTCCGATGCGTCATTCCGGCCCGGCATGAGCGTGTTGAAGCGATGACGGCACCATGTTAGGAAGCCCTCGTTTTCTGGGCGGCAGGACTGAAAAACGGGCGCGGCTGGGCTGCGAGCGCTAGGTGCTGGAATGCCACCCAAACCGTGTTCTCACACGGAATATGTTCTCACAATCCGCTCTCAACCCTTTGTGCAGACGAGATAATTTGGTGGCGACAGACGAACCCATGATGGCTGGTGTGGCCGGCCGCTACGCTGGCGCTCTTTTCGAACTGGCGAGTGCACAGAATGCGACGGCGGCGGTTGAAGCCGATCTCGTGAAGTTCGAGCAGATGCTGATCGAGAGTGCGGATCTGACCAGCCTCGTCAGAAGTCCGGTTATTTCGGCGGACGATCAAGCCAAGGCATTGGGCGCCATCCTGGCCAAGACCGGCGCCAACCCGCTGACCCTCAATTTCTTCAATGTTCTGGCGCGCAACCGGCGCCTTTTTGCAGCTCCCGAGATGATCCGGTCGTTCCGGTTGCTGGCTGCAAAGGCGCGCGGCGAAGTCACGGCCGAAGTGTCGTCCGCCGTCGCGCTTACAGAAGCCCAAGTCACCGAATTGAAGCAAACGCTCAAGGCGTCCGTCGGCAAGGACGTGACGCTTGATGCCAAGGTCGATCCCTCGCTGCTGGGCGGCCTGATCGTCAAGATCGGTAGCCGCATGATCGATAGCTCGCTCAAGACCAAGCTATCGAGCCTCAAAATGGTGCTGCAGGGCAGCCCCTGAACGAGACAATTAAGGCTTAGGGCCGGCGGCGCACGCTGGCCTTTGGCCTTTGACAAACACGTGAATTCCGGACGGCCTGACCTCAAAGGGGACGGCCGCCAGAGCCAGACACACTAGAGATAAACGCCAAGATTTAAGGGGCAACGCCAATGGATATCCGGGCCGCAGAGATTTCCGCGATCCTCAAGGACCAGATCAAGAATTTCGGCAAAGAGGCGCAGGTCTCCGAAATCGGTCAGGTTCTCTCAGTGGGCGACGGCATTGCCCGCGTTTACGGTCTCGATAACGTCCAGGCCGGCGAAATGGTCGAGTTTCCCGGCGGCTTGCGCGGCATGGCCCTGAACTTGGAAGCCGACAACGTCGGCGTCGTGTTGTTCGGCGACGACCGTGGCATCAAAGAAGGCGATACGGTCAAGCGCACCGGCGCCATCGTGGAAGTGCCGGTCGGCAAGGGCCTGCTTGGCCGTGTTGTCGATGGTCTCGGCAACCCGATCGACGGCAAGGGTCCGATCAAGTCGGACAAGAAGATGCGCGTCGACGTCAAGGCGCCGGGCATTCTGCCGCGCAAGTCGGTGCATGAGCCGATGGCAACCGGTCTCAAGGCCGTTGACGCACTGATCCCGATTGGCCGCGGCCAGCGCGAATTGATCATCGGCGATCGCCAGACCGGCAAGACCGCCGTTATTCTCGATACCTTCTTGAACCAGCAGACTGCCAACAAGGGCACCGACGAGAAGGCCAAGCTCTATTGCGTTTATGTGGCCGTTGGCCAGAAGCGCTCGACCGTTGCCCAGTTCGTGAAGGTGCTCGAAGAGCGCGGTGCGCTTGAATATTCGATCATCGTCGCCGCCACCGCGTCCGACCCCGCTCCCATGCAGTATCTGGCGCCGTTTACCGGCTGCACCATGGGCGAATATTTCCGCGACAACGGCATGCATGCCGTGATCGCTTACGACGATTTGTCCAAGCAGGCCGTGGCCTACCGTCAGATGTCGCTGCTGCTGCGCCGCCCACCCGGCCGCGAAGCCTATCCCGGCGACGTGTTCTATCTCCACTCCCGTTTGCTCGAGCGCGCTGCCAAGATGGGCGATGGCGCTGGTAACGGCTCGCTGACGGCGCTGCCGGTTATCGAAACGCAAGGCAACGACGTGTCGGCGTTTATTCCCACGAACGTGATTTCGATCACCGACGGCCAGATCTTCCTCGAAAGCGATCTGTTCTATCAGGGCATCCGCCCGGCCGTGAACGTCGGTCTGTCGGTGTCGCGCGTCGGCTCCTCGGCGCAGACCAAGGCGATGAAGCAGGTGGCAGGTAAGATCAAGGGTGAACTCGCGCAGTACCGCGAAATGGCGGCATTCGCGCAGTTCGGCTCCGACCTCGACGCCGCCACTCAAAAGCTGCTCGCACGTGGCGCACGCCTCACGGAGTTATTGAAGCAGCCGCAGTTTTCGCCGTTGAAGATGGAAGAACAGGTGGCCGTGATTTTCGCCGGTACGCGCGGTTATCTCGACGGTCTTCCGGTTTCGGCCGTTGGCAAGTTCGAGCAGAGCCTTCTGTCAGGCTTGCGCGATGAAAAGAGCATCTTAAGCGGTGTTGCTGCCGAGAAGGCGCTGTCGGCCGATAACGAAAAGAAGCTGGTCGCATTCCTCGACAAGTTCACCAAGAGCTTCACGGCTTAATATCAGGCGTCATGGCCGGGCCCATGCGAAGCATGTCTTCGACATGACTCCCGGCCACCCATTCCTCCGCAAACTCCAGCACATGCGGTGGGATGGATCCTCGGGACAAGCCCGAGGATAACAAGACGAGCGACTGGGCAGAAAACTGGATCGTCCAATGCCGAGCTTAAAAGATCTCCGGAATCGCATCGCCTCAGTCAAGGCAACGCGCAAGATTACCAAAGCCATGCAGATGGTGTCGGCTGCAAAGCTGCGCCGCGCGCAGGAAGCGGCCCAGGCTGCGCGCCCTTATGCCGAGCGCATGGATCGTATGCTGGCCAACCTTGGCAGCCGCGCCAACAAAGACGGCGCTTCGCCGCTGCTGGTGGGCAATGGCAAAGATCAGGTGCATTTGCTGGTCGTCATGACCGCCGAGCGCGGGTTGTGCGGCGGCTTCAACTCGAACATCGCCAAGCTTGCACGTGCTGATGCACAAAAGCTGATTAGGGCGGGCAAGACGGTGAAAATTCTGACCGTCGGCCGCAAGGGTGCCGACAATCTTCGCCGCGATCTTGGCAAAAATATTGTCGAACGCATCGAAATGAAAAGCGGCAAGCAGATCGGTTATGCCAATGCCGAGGAAGTCGGCAGCAAAATGCTCGCCATGTTCAAGGCCGGCGATTTTGATGTCGCAACCTTGTACTTCTCACAGTTCAAGTCGGTCATTTCGCAGGTGCCAACGGCGCTGCAACTGATCCCGGCCAAGCTTCCGGAGGCCGGAAGCGCCGACGCAAAGAATGCAGCATCCGAGTCGGCCTACGAATACGAGCCCGATGAAAACGTGATCTTGGGCGCATTGCTAACGCGCAATATCTCGACGCAAGTGTTCCGCGGTCTTCTCGAAAACGGAGCGTCCGAGCAGGGCGCGCGCATGTCGGCCATGGACAACGCCACCCGCAATGCTGGCGACATGATCAACAAGCTGACGATCAAGTACAATCGTCAACGTCAGGCCAACATCACCAGAGAACTCATCGAAATCATTTCGGGCGCCGAGGCGCTTTAACAAGAACTTAGGTTGGGTTGGCGCGGGAAGAGCGTAACCCAACATCAAGAGACGGGCGGGATCAATGCCGGGTAACAGAGGTTGATGCCATGACAGAAGATACCGAAAATCTGGTGCTCGAGCACCTGAAGAGGATACGGTCTCATGTGGCGGGCATTGAGAATGAAATCGGTGAGATGAAATCGAGGATGTCGTCAGTTGAAGCAAACATCGGGCAATTGACGGTATCGATGGGCCACTTCCACGTGATGTTCGGGTCGCTTCATAAGCGTTTGGACCGCGTCGATGAGCGGATTTCACACATCGAGCGGGAACTTGAACAGCCTCTGAGCTGAGCAGAGAATGGGATTGGCAAGAACGTAGGTTGGGTTAGTGCGAAGCGCGTGACCCAACAAAGGCGAGCGAGAACATGTTGGGTTACGGCCTACGGCCTAACCCAACCTACATGAGAACAAGGACGAGGAACGGGCAATGGCTAGCAAAATTGGTAAGGTACGTCAGGTTACGGGCGCCGTCGTTGACGTGCAGTTCGATGGCCATTTGCCGGAGATCTTAAATGCGCTCGAGACCATGAACGGTGGCAACCGTCTCATTCTCGAAGTCGCGCAGCATCTGGGCGAGAGCACGGTGCGCACCATCGCCATGGACGCCACTGAAGGTCTCGTGCGCGGTCAGGACGTGACCGACACGGGCGTTCCGATTTCGGTGCCGGTTGGCGACGAAACCCTCGGCCGCATCATGAACGTCATCGGCGAGCCGGTGGACGAAGCTGGCGCCATTAAAACTCCTGGCCGCCGCGCCATTCATCAGCCCGCCCCGACATTCGCAGAGCAGGCATCGGAAGCGCAGATTCTGGTCACGGGCATCAAGGTTGTTGATCTGCTCGCACCTTACGCCAAGGGTGGCAAGATCGGCCTGTTCGGCGGCGCCGGCGTCGGCAAGACCGTTCTCATCATGGAATTGATCAACAACATCGCCAAGGTGCACGGCGGCTATTCGGTGTTTGCCGGTGTTGGCGAGCGCACGCGCGAAGGCAACGACCTCTATCACGAAATGATCGAAAGTAACGTCAACGTCGATCCCAAGAAGAACAACGGCTCGACCAAGGGCTCCAAGTGTGCCCTCGTTTACGGTCAGATGAACGAGCCGCCGGGCGCCCGTATGCGCGTTGCTCTCTCGGGTCTGACGGTTGCTGAAGACTTCCGCGACAAGGGCCAGGACGTGTTGTTCTTCGTCGATAACATCTTCCGCTTTACCCAAGCAGGTTCGGAAGTGTCCGCGCTTCTCGGCCGTATTCCTTCGGCCGTGGGTTATCAGCCGACACTGGCCACCGATATGGGCGCACTGCAGGAACGCATCACGACGACGCAGAAGGGTTCGATCACCTCGGTGCAGGCGATTTACGTGCCGGCCGACGACTTGACCGACCCGGCGCCTGCGACCTCGTTCGCACATTTGGACGCCACCACCGTTCTGTCGCGCGGCATTGCCGAAAAGGGTATTTATCCGGCCGTCGATCCGCTCGACTCAACGTCGCGCATGCTCGATCCGCGCATTGTTGGCGAAGAGCATTACGCCGTGGCCCGTCAGGTCCAGTCGATCCTGCAGAAGTATAAGTCTTTGCAGGACATCATCGCCATTTTGGGCATGGACGAGCTTTCGGAAGAAGACAAGATGACGGTGGCACGCGCCCGCAAGATTGAGCGTTTCATGTCGCAGCCATTCTCGGTCGCCGAGGTGTTCACCGGCTCCAAGGGTGTGCAGGTTCCTCTCGCCGATACGATCAAGGGCTTCAAAGGACTGTGCGATGGCGACTACGACCATCTGCCCGAGCCCGCATTCTACATGGTCGGCTCGATCGAAGAAGCGATGGCCAAGGCCGAGAAGCTGGCTGAAGCCGCCTGATAAGAGTGTCTGCAGGTCTCGAAACATAAGCGGGGTTGCACATGACTGCTGAAGACGAGACTGACGAGATCCGCATTCCGGAGCACGATTTCGGATCGTGCTGCGATGAGTTGAAGGAAGCGATGAGTGGGGAGGATTTCGAACCCCTCATCAGCGTCGGGGAAGACGGCGTGCTGTATATGTCGGTTGGCCTCGTCGAAATTGACGAAGACGATCCCGGCATGCTCGATCACCCCATCTTCTTTTGCCCATTCTGCGGTAAGGGCCTGCAGACAGCGGACGAAGTGCGCGCCAAAACAGGCGACGACGACGATGAAGAAGACGTTAGCTAAAAGCGCGCCGCTGGCCCAGCCGGGCCCGATGGCCGCCGCTTTAACTGGAAATTGAACCAATGGCAGGCACTTTCAAATTCGAACTCGTGAGCCCAGAGCGGGTTCTCATGTCGGCAGACGCAGAGCAGGCGATGCTGCCGGCGCTAGAAGGCGACATGACGGTGTTTCCGAGCCATGCACCCGTCGTGATCACGCTGCGCCCTGGTGTGCTCGATATATCGATGGTTGGCTCCAAGTCGCGTATCTTTGTCCATTCCGGATTTGCTGAGATATTGCCGGACCGGGTGACGGTTCTTGCGGAGAAGGCGTTCGATATGGCCGATATCGATGCGGCTTACATTGCAGCCGAACTGAAGGCTGCTGAAGAGCAGCTGGCTGCGGCCGTTGATGACGACGCCGTGTTTATGGCGTCTCGTGCGGTCGAGCAGTTGCGTCTGTTGGGCGGCAAAGCGGCTTAAGTCGCCTGACTGCGTACTGAATAGTGGAGGGCGCAGGGTGCAATAGGCGTCTTGGCGGAGCCAAGCTCCGCTTGGACGCCGTATTGCACCTCATTTTGTTATCGATCGGCGCAATGCGCCCGGCGTAAGGCCGCGCTATTGCGCCCTACGGTGTTGCGACCGGCCGGAAAAGTTCACAAATCTAAATTTAAGGCGCGATCCGCTATTGTCATGATCCAAGATAACGCTGACCAACGCGCCCGGCTTTTCGCAATCGTCAAAGCTAAGTCATTTGTGCGCGGCGATATCGAGTTGGCTTCAGGAGAGCGAAGTACCTACTACTTCGATATGAAGCCTTCGATGTTCGACCCGGAAGGGTCGGTGCTATTGTGCGAGCTGATTTTCGCGCGTTTGAGCGGTGTTGCTTGCGATTTTGTGGGCGGACTTGAAATGGGCGCGGTGCCGCTCATCAGCCCGCTCAATGCCCGTAGTTTTGCTGCTGGCCGTCCAATCGCTGGGTTTTTCGTACGTAAGCAGCCCAAGGGGCATGGCACCAAAAAGCGCATCGAGGGCGTGGCCGATCTCAAGGGCAAATCAGTCGTCATCGTTGAAGATGTGACGACAACCGGCAATTCTGCAATGATCGCGGTCAAGGAACTGCAGGAAGCTGGCGCGGCGGTGACGCTGGTGATTTCCATACTCGACCGCCAGCAGGGGGCGAGCGAGCTTTATGAGGGCGCCGGTATTCCGTTCGAGTCGTTGTTCAAGGCTAGCGATTTCTTGGGATTGTAGGGTGCAATAGCCCGGGAGTCTGCGCCTAGTGCACTCTAAGAGTGCCCGCATCTCAACTGCCGTTCTTCCTGTCTTCCAGATCTTCGCGGACTTCATCGGGAGATGCCAAAGAGGCAAAGGCCCTTCCGGCAACTGCGTGTGTGATGATAAAAATCAGCACCGCCGCGCCGAGTCCGATCCAGAAGTTCCCAACAGCGAACATGGTGCCCAGGGCCAGCGCCATGCCTGCAAGATCGATCAGAATGCGTGCCCGGTGAGCCTTGCTCATGATGGCTATCGTGATCCTGCAGTATGCTTGGCGACCAGTGGCGCAAACGCATCCACTACCTTAGCGTAAACTTCGCGCTTGAACGGCACGATGAGATCGACCACTTCGTTCAAGTCTGCCCAACGCCAAATGTCGAATTCGATTTTTTCAGCGTCACTGGGCGTGATGTTGACTTGGCCGTCAGTGCCCTCAAATCGCATCAGGAACCACTTCTGACGCTGGCCCCGGTAGCGGCCGCCCCAGACCCTGCCGTGCAGGTATGACGGCAGGTCGTAGGTATACCAATCGGGGGATTCGGCGATGATAGCTGCTGAGGTGATACCTGTTTCTTCCCACAGCTCGCGCTTGGCGGCTAACTCGGGCGTTTCACCAGGATCTATACCTCCTTGAGGCATCTGCCACCAACTACCCGCCCCTTCGGGGCTGTCGCTGGCGTTGGGGCGCCGGCCAATCCAAACCTGGCCTTTGTGGTTGATGACCATGAGGCCAACGCAGGGGCGGTAAATGAGACCAGGCGGGGGGGGATTGACCGGTGGTGGATTTGAGGTGTCGCTCATGGGGGCTTTTTTTGCAGGATTTGGAATGGCTGGTGGCCAGCCGAATGAGTGGGCAAAAAGATGGGCGCCACTTGAGCGCCCATCTTCAGTCATAACTTACGAACTTGGAAGCTTAGTTCGGCATCGGCTTCTTCTCGGTTTCGGGCGAAGGCGTTGCCGCTGGAACCGGATCGGCAGGCTTTGCAACATCGGCACCAGTGGCACCAGGAAGGGTCCCACGCAGCATGTTGAGTGCATACTGCAACTGAGTGTCCTTTTCCGGTTCCTTAGGCACATAAGCCGAGGAGCCTGACTCTTCGGCCTTCTTCTCGCCCGCATCCCCGTCTTTGGAGCCGTCGGGGTTCTTCAAGTGACCGCGCAGGCTGGCCTCGCCACGCGGCTTTTCAGCTGCAGCCTTGGCCTTGAGTTCTTCTGGGAGTTCTTCTTCCACCACGATATCGGGATCGATACCCTTAGCCTGGATCGAACGGTTCGAAGGCGTGTAGTAACGCGCCGTGGTCAAGCGAATGGCCCCATTGCCGCCAAGCGGAATGATGGTTTGCACCGAACCCTTACCGAACGAGCGCGTGCCGATGATGGTTGCGCGCTTGTGGTCCTGCAGGGCACCAGCAACGATCTCAGATGCAGATGCTGAGCCGCCGTTGATGAGCACGATAACCGGCTTACCATCCGCCGACTCGCCGGCCCGCGCCTGAGCACGCTGCGTCTCTTCGTTGTTGCGGCCCTTGGTCAGAACGATAGCGCCGCGTTCCAGGAAGTCATCTGACACGGCGATAGCCTGGTCAAGCAACCCGCCCGGATTGTTGCGCAGATCGATGACGTAACCTTTGAGGTTAGCGCCTAGGTCCTTCTTCATCTGGTCGATCGACTTGACCAGATTGGTGTGAGTTTGCTCGTTGAAGGTCGATACCTTGACGTAGGCAACGTCGTTGCCTTCGACGCGGCCTTTAACGGCGTTGATGCGGATGACGTCGCGCACGATCTTGATGTCGAACGGCTCGTCCTTGCCTTTGCGGATCACGGTCAGCGTAATCGGCGTGTTGACGGGCCCGCGCATTTTTTCGACGGCCTGTTCAAGTGTCAGGCCGGAAATCATTTCATTGTCGAGATGGGTGATCAGGTCATTGGCTTGAACACCGGCCTTTGCTGCGGGCGTCTCATCGATGGGCGAGACCACCTTGATGACGCCGTTCTCCATCGTTACTTCGATACCAAGGCCACCGAATTCGCCGCGCGTCTGAACCTGCATGTCGCGGTAATTCTTGGCGCTCATGTAGGATGAGTGCGGGTCAAGCGCTGCCAGCATGCCGTTAATGGCGGATTCGACCAGCATGGTGTCATCTGGCTTTTCAACATAGTCGGAGCGCACCCGCTCAAAAACGTCACCGAATAGATCAAGCTGGCGATAAAGTTCCGAATTTGACGACGTCGCCGAATAGGTGCTTGAAACGTTCAGCACTGTTGTGACGCCGGCGAGCCCCGCCATCGTCAAAAACGTCCAGAACGCGTAATCTGTCTTGCGCATTAGCCTTGCACCTTCTGCTGACCGGCGACCCACCAAGGGTCTGGGTCGATTGGCTGACCGTCCTTGCGAAATTCTACATAGAGCACGGGGGCGGAGGACTGTGAGACCCCCTGTGCAGATTTAGGCTGACCGCTCATCGTCCCGATGGCTTCGGCCTCAAGTACGAACTGGCCCGGCTGAACATCAATTTGCGACAAACCTGCTACCAGGACATGATACCCGCCGCCAGCATTGATGATCAAGAGTTGGCCATAACTGCGGAATTCTCCTGCATAAACGATCCAACCGTCGCATGGAGAGGTGACCAGTGCCGAGGGGCGGGTTTCCAATACGACACCCTTGGAGCTTCCGCCAAACTGGGTCTTTTCGCCAAATGACAAGACTTTCCGGCCCTGAGCTGGCAAGGGAAGTTTTGCTTTTGCCAAATCGAACGCAATCGCTGGTTTAATCCGTCCCGCATTTCCCGGGACCAGGGACTTACCAGCCGGGGCAAGCTCGACGAACTGAGTATCGGGCTGCTTGGCCGGAGGCGGCACATTGAGAGCAGTTTCCACAGGCTTGGCGGGCTGGTCGGTGACCGTTCCTGCAAGCGGAGCGGCCGGAAGTACTGCCACAACAGGCGTCGAACCTGCCGCTGCTGCAGGTGGTGTGGCTGGTGGCGTGGCTGCAGCGTTGAGCATGGTTTCGCGCTCATAGTCACCAAGGCCGGTGTTGCGTTTGACGGCTTCATCGAGTTTTACGATCAACTCGTTCAAGTCGCTTACACTTTTTTGAATTTCCTGGGTTGCGAGCCGAACCTGTGTCAGCTCGGCCTGGCGCTCGCCGAGCGACTGTCTCTTGGTTTCAATCAGTCCGGCGAGGCGCGTGCGCATTTCAGTCAATTGGGCCGTTTCCGACTTCAGCCGGTCGCCCTCGGTGCGGATGTCAGTCATCACGCGCACCAGTTCGTTCAATTTGGATGAAAGTTCGACCGCTTGCGAGCGCAATTCAGGAAAAGCGGCTGCCAGCAGCATGGCACTTCGCACCATGCCGAGAGCATCCTCGCGCCGGGTAATGAGCACCGGCGGAGGATTTCGGCCCATGCGCTGGAGTGCCGCGAGTAGTTTGGAAATATTTCCATGGCGCTGGCTGAGTGAGCCGCGCACCAGCTTTTCTTGAGCCTCAAGCTCGCCTAACCGGCCTTCAATCGCCGACATTTGAGCTTCGCTCTTCTGGATCAGTGCCGACGTTTCGAGCAGCCGCGAGTTAAGCTTTTCGCGCTCGGCGGTGAGCGCGGCCACATCGTTTTTGAGACTTGCTGCCTTGGCCTCTTTGGCTTCCAACTCGGCGCGATTGCTGTCGAGCTTGCTCTTAAGCTCTTCGGCAGGTTTGGCGTCCGCGGTAGGATTGCCGCCAACAGTCTGCGCGCCCGATTGCGGGGCGCCGGCCAATAACATGAAAATCCCCGCCGTGATGGCGATGGTTTCCTTGCTGGTGGTGTTTGCTCGCCGGTGACGCGTCAAGCCTGCAAATCCTGCTGCTCAGATGGTGTCAGCACGCTAATGTTCCGCCTCTGACGCTTCGTACCCTCAGCGTCAGCCCGGAACCCTAGCCGCTCTCTTGTTTGTGTTCTGGATTCACAAACGCTTGGCTACCTTCGCCCGGGGCCAAGCATTTGATCCAGAACGCTAGGGCACGGGTCCGCAGCAGTGAGTAATCAAAACCATAACAGACCAGAACCCACCAGCGTGTTAATTCCCGTTAAGATGCCAGAATTGCGGCGATTATTGTACCCGCTCAGTGCGGTTGGTGGTGCGCCGGGGTGCGGGATCGCTTGACGGCCATCTATTACTTACAAGGATGCCAAATTCCCGCCCTTCGCCAGTGCTGTCGTGGCGGCGAGGCAGCAAATTTGCTCTCTCCCATTTAAAGCCCTATCACTGGCCCCAATTGGCGGGCTCGTTTCAAGGACTCTTGTAGCATGCAGACTCTCCTCTACAACGCATCGACTGTTGCTGTATTTGCCGTATTTGTTGTGCTCTTGCTCGGCTTGTGGACCATGTTGCGGGGCAAGGACCCAAATCTCAGCCAAAAGCTGATGCGCTGGCGGGTGGGTCTGCAATTCGTTGCCATCTTGATCATCATGGCCTTCATGGTCGCCAATCAGGGATAACCCGGCGGATTGGGGTAAGTTTTTGCCTCCTGGCATGCGGGAACGAGGGCTGCGGCATGGTCAAACTCAACAAGATCTATACGCGCACGGGTGACAGCGGCACTACGGGACTGGGAACGGGACAACGTGTCTCGAAGGCGGATTTGCGCATTGCGGCGTACGGCACGGTCGACGAGACCAACGCAGCCATTGGTATGGTCCGTCTGCACTTGGGTGCCTTCCCTCAGCTCGACGCACAATTGATGCACATTCAGAACGACCTTTTTGATTTGGGTGCCGATTTATGTGTGCCGGATCGAGGTGAAAAGCTCGGCTACGAGCCGTTGCGCATGTCGAGTGATCAGGCCCAGCGGCTCGAAGCTGAAATCGATGAAATGAACACAACTTTGAAGCCGCTGAATTCGTTTGTGCTGCCGGCTGGATCGGCGGCTGCGGCAACGCTGCACTTGGCCCGTACCATATGCCGGCGCGCGGAGCGGGAGATGGTGGCGCTGGCCGCCATTGAGGATGAACCAGTCAGTACCGCAGGTCTGAAGTTCATTAACCGGCTATCGGATTATCTGTTCGTAGCCAGTCGCTATGTCAACGATCAGGGCCACGGTGACGTGCTCTGGGTGCCGGGCAAGAACCGGTAATTAGTCTGGACGACCAACCATTTTCGAGGATCTGAACGATGTTTGTCCCCCTTCACGATGAAAACGGATTGCGATCCATCCGGTTTCAATATGTGACGGTGGCGCTGATCGCGATCAATTTATTGGTCTATATTTTCGAGCAGACCGGCCTTGGCGATGCCCTTCTGGCCAGCTTTGCGCTCATTCCATCGGAGCTCTTGGGTGTTGGTGTGCCTGGCGGCATGCCGCCAGAGGGTGTTGCTCTGGGGGGAATTCCTGAACCGGCAACTCTGCTGAGCTACATGTTTTTTCATGGTAGCCTATATCACTTGGCAGGTAACATGTTGTTCTTATGGGTTTTTGGCGACAATGTCGAAGACGCCATGGGTCATGCCAAGTTTCTGGTCTTTTATTTGGCATGCGGGATTTTCGCGGGCTTGACCCACACGTTCATTGCCAATTCGTCGCTTGGGTCCAGCCTTACGGAGCTGGCAGGTGTTACGGGCGAGGAACCGGTTTCCGCACTGAATATGCCGTTGATTGGGGCCAGTGGAGCGGTCGCGGGCGTCATAGCGGCCTATTTAATGCTGCATCCTCGTGTTCGTGTCTGGGTGCTGGCTTTCAATGCCATTCCGCTGCGAATTTCAGCGGCCGTGGCCCTTGGGGCCTGGGTCGTCATGCAAATCGTTATGGTTGTGATCCCGCAGAGCGGTCCCGTGGCCTGGTGGGCCCATATCGGGGGGCTGGTCGCGGGGGCTGTGCTCGTGTTCTTTTTGCGCCGCCGCGGGGTGCCGTTGTTCGACAAGGGGCTCCATGTGGCTTGAGGCTAGTTTGCGGCATTTATCCCTCTTCACAGGGTTCCCAAATCCAGTTGATTGACTTCATTTGAGGCCAACCGTAGTTTCCTCTTCGCAGATGCGAAACGGTAGTCACCCTGTGCGGTGCACAAGGTTTCGGGCGCAAGGTTTCGGGCGATGGAGCTGCGGCAGCCTGAAAGCCGTCTTCATCCGTTCAAATGAGGATTGCAGATCCCCGCCAGTCTGGCCCTTTAACTTGGCCGGTCAGCGGTTGAGTTCAGACCATTGGGCGCATGTGGCATGTGCCTGGGAGCATTCGAAGTATGAAAATTCTCGTCGCCGTCAAAAGGGTCGTGGACTACGCCGTCAAGATCAGGGTGAAAAGCGACGGTTCGGGCATCGAGCTTGCCAACGTCAAGATGTCGATGAACCCGTTCGATGAGATCGCCATCGAAGAAGCAGTCAGGATGAAAGAAAAAGGCATTGCGACGGAAGTTGTCGTGGTGTCGGTTGGCCCGTCGAAGGCGCAAGATACGTTGCGCACTGCGCTGGCCATTGGCGCGGACCGGGCCATTCTAGTTGAGACCGCCGAGGATGCGGTAGTGGAACCGCTTGCCGTCGCTAAACTTCTGAAGGCGATCGTCGGGCAGGAAACGCCCAGCATGGTTGTGCTTGGCAAGCAAGCCATTGACGACGACTGCAATCAGACCGGCCAAATGCTCGCCGCTCTATTGGGCTGGCCGCAAGGAACGTTTGCCTCGAAGATCGTGCCGGAAGCGGGCTCTGTGTCGGTGACGCGCGAAGTTGATGGCGGCTTGGAAACGCTGTCGCTGAAGTTGCCAGCCGTGGTGACAACGGATTTGCGTCTCAACGAGCCGCGCTATCCTTCGCTACCCAACATCATGAAAGCCAAGAAGAAGCCGCTCGACATCAAGAAGCCGGCTGATCTCGGCGTCGACATGACGCCGCGTCTCACGGTTCTCAAAACCACGGAACCGCCCGTGCGCAAGGCCGGCGTGATGGTGGCTGACGTTGCTGAATTGGTATCAAAACTGAAGACCGAGGCGGGGGTGATTTGATGCCGGTTCTACTTGTCGCGGAGCATACGAATACGGGCCTGAGCGGCGCGACTGCCAAGACCCTGACGGCTGCCATGGCCATCGCCGGTGATGTGCACGTACTGGTGGCTGGGCACAACTGCAGTGCTGCCGCTACGGCTGCTGCCAAGCTGCAAGGCGTATCCAAGGTGCTTGTCGCCGATGCACCGCATTTGGGCGCGGGCCTTGCCGAAGAGCTGGCAGGGGTCATTGTACCGCTGATGTCCGGTTACGAGGCGGTGCTGGCACCCGCAACGGCCTCGGGCAAAAACGTCATGCCGCGCGTGGCGGCGATGCTCGACGTTATGCAGATTTCAGACATCACAAAGGTTTTGGCGCCAGATACATTCGAGCGCCCGGTTTACGCCGGCAATGCGGTACAGACCGTTCAGTCAAAAGAAGCCAAGAAGGTCATCACCGTTAGAACGTCGACTTTTGCGGCGGCAGGAGAAGGCGGAACTGCCACGATCGAATCCATATCCACCAGTCCGGCAGTTGGTTTGTCTCAGTTCACAAGCGCCGAGCTTTCGAAATCCGATCGTCCTGAATTGACAGCCGCCAAGATTGTCATTTCCGGCGGCCGTGGCATGGGTAACGGCGAGAACTTCACCAAGTACATCGAGCCCGTTGCAGACCGGCTGGGCGCGGCTATGGGTGCTTCGCGCGCAGCTGTCGACGCTGGCTTTGTTCCCAACGACTGGCAAGTTGGGCAAACGGGCAAAGTGGTTGCACCCGAATTGTACGTGGCTGTTGGCATTTCCGGCGCTATTCAGCATCTTGCCGGCATGAAAGATTCGAAGATCATCGTCGCCATCAATAAAGATGGCGAAGCTCCGATCTTCCAAGTGGCGGACTATGGGTTGGTGGCCGACCTGTTCCAAGCGCTACCCGAACTGGATGCCGAGCTTAAGAAGGCCGGACGTTAAGTGAAGCTGCAGTGACGCGTGTTGTCTCAAAGGAACTCTGCGATGGAAGTTGCTGTAAAAACTGCAGCCAAACCCAAAGTACAAATCCAACCGCACGCCTCTATCAAGCTGGTCGGCGTGATCGGTGCGGGGCAGATGGGAACTGGCATCGCTCATGTGGTGGCGCTAGCGGGCTACGATGTGCTGCTCAACGATATCAAGAAGGACGCCATTGATCGCTCGATCAGCCTCATCGAGGCCAATATGGGGCGCCAGCTTGCCAAAGGGACGGTAACGGAAGCGGCCGTGAAGGCGGCTCTGAAGCGCATCAAACCTGCGACATCGGTCGATGCTTTGAGCAACGCCGACATGGTGATCGAGGCGGCCACGGAAGAAGAATCCGTCAAGCGCCGGATTTTCCAGGAACTGTGCCCGGCCCTCAAGAAGGACGCACTGCTAGCCACCAACACATCATCGATCTCCATTACCCGGTTAGCGTCGACGACGGACCGGCCGGAACAGTTCATCGGCATGCATTTCATGAATCCGGTGCCGAGAATGGAGCTGGTCGAGCTCATTCGAGGCATCGCGACCGAAGACGTTGTGTTTGCCTCGGCCCGGAAGTTTGTCGAGAGTTTGGGCAAGGTAACGGCGGTTTCAGAAGATTTTCCTGCCTTCATCGTCAATCGTATTCTACTGCCGATGATCAATGAGGCGGTCTACACGCTCTATGAAGGCGTCGGGACAGTGGAGGCCATCGACAAGGCAATGAAGCTTGGCGCCCACCATCCCATGGGGCCGCTTGAGCTTGCCGACTTTATCGGTCTCGATACCTGCCTTTCGGTCATGCAGGTGCTCTATGAGGGGCTATCGGATTCCAAATACAGGCCGTGCCCACTGCTCGTTAAATATGTCGAGGCCGGTTGGCTCGGCCGCAAGACCAATCGCGGTTTCTACGACTATCGCGGAGAAAAGCCGGTTCCCACGCGCTGATCGTTGTGCGCGCCGTTGAGCTGCCCAAACCGGGTACATGCTCTTGACGGCCTGACAGGCAAAGCGCTACCTCACAATATCTGAGATCGTGGTGATTTGGCCGGCCGGCTTGCAGCCACGTAAAACAACTCGCTAAAAAAGGCCGCGCACACCCGGATTTCGGTTGGGCCCGGCCATCTGGCGGGCATCAGGCCGGCCGGGTTTTTTTATTGGGTTAACGGCTGTGGCTGTGCCCGTTGAACGGAGACGAGACGTATGGCAGGCAAGGATACGGCGGATACCTTTGGACCTGAACAGTGGGCGCCTGAGACCCAACTCGTCCATGGCGGCGTTCTGCGCTCGCAATTCGGGGAGACATCCGAAGCGCTGTTTCTGACGCAGGGCTACGTCTACAACAGCGCTGAACAGGCCGAAGCCCGCTTCAAGAACGAAGATCCAGGCTATCAATATACGCGCTTCTCCAATCCAACCGTCACCATGTTCGAGGAGCGCATCCGGCTGCTGGAGGGCGCTGAAGTCGCCCGTGCGACAGCCACAGGCATGGCGGCCGTGACGGCCGCTCTCATGTCCTATTTGAAGGCTGGCGATCATGTCATAGCAGCCCGGGCCATGTTCGGGTCGTGCCGTTACATCATCGATCAGCTTTGTCCGCGATTTGGCATCGGCTTTACGCTTATCGATGGCCGCGATCTGAACGAATGGCGCAAGGCCATCAAGCCGAACACCAAGGCATTCTTTTTCGAGACCCCGGCCAACCCGACGCTCGACCTCGTAGATATCGAAGGCGTGTCCAAGATCGCCAAGGAAATCGGCGCGCTGACTATGGTCGACAACGTGTTCGCCACGCCCATGCTGCAGCGCCCGCTCAAATTTGGCGCTGACGTCGTCATCTATTCTGCGACCAAGCACATTGATGGGCAGGGACGGTGCCTGGGTGGCGCGGTATTGTGCTCGGAAAAATTCTTGATCGATCATTTGCAGGACTTTATCCGCCAAACCGGCCCCACCATGAGCCCGTTCAATGCGTGGGTGATGCTCAAGGGACTCGAAACCATGCCGCTAAGGGTTCGCGCGCAAAGCGAGACCGCTGCCAAATTGGCGGATCATCTGGCGGCGGCCAAGGGCGTCAACAAGGTTCTGTATTGTGGACGTGCCGACCACCCGCAGGCCGCATTGGTCAAAAAGCAAATGACGGGCGGCGGCCAGATGATCGCCTTCGAAGTGGCGGGCGGCAAGGAGGGGGCATTCCGGTTCCAGAATGCGCTCAGGCTTATAAAAATTTCGAATAATCTGGGCGATGCCAAGAGCCTGATCACACACCCGGCCACGACCACACATTTCCGCATCGGGGCGCCCGCTCGTGCCGAACTGGGCATATCGGATGGCATCTTGCGGCTTTCAGTAGGACTGGAAGCGGCCAGCGATCTCATTCATGATCTTGATACGGCGCTGGCTGCTGTGCGAACAGTCTGAACGGTTCTATCTTTCACGCGAGTGGGCATCTTGGACAACGACCAGATATATGAAGCTGTGACGCGCGACATCCGCATCCGTGTGCGGCCGGAATATCAGGACGAACAATCGACTCCCGATGAGGGTTACTATTTCTGGACCTACACCGTTGAGATTGCCAACGAGGGCGACGAGATGGTTCAGCTCAAATCGCGCGTTTGGCGCATTACCGATGCGCTGGGCAAGACCGAGGAAGTGCGCGGTCCTGGAGTGATCGGACAAACTCCCAAAATTCCACCGGGTCAGGAGTTCACCTATACGTCGGGATGCCCGCTTTCAACGCCGTCAGGCATCATGGTGGGGAGCTATCAGATGGTTGGTGAGGATGGACAGATGTTCGATGTCGCCATCCCGGCGTTTTCACTCGACAGCCCATTTGCTGTGCGCAGTGTCAATTGAACCGCCGCTCGTGACGGCTGGCTCCACGAAAGCGGCACGCATGCGCGACGTAATGACTTTTACTTTTCGAAATAGCCGCAAATGAAGCGCTCGTAGATACGTGTCAGCGCTTCGAGATCTGCCACGGGCACGCGCTCGTCGACCTTGTGGATCATGTCATTGACCAATCCGAACTCGACCACGGGACAATGATCCTTGATGAAGCGGGCGTCAGATGTGCCGCCTCCTGTCGTCAATGCCGGAATGCGGCCGGTCTGATCCTTGATGGCAGCTACCAATGTCTCCACCAGCGGTCCGGGCTTGGTCAGGAACACATCCCCCGTTCCGGAAAAACTCAACTCATAGCGGGCGCCGATGCCGAAGGCGGCGGCATCGCACTGCAGCCGCACCCAGTCTTCGATGGTCGGACGCCGCCACAAATCATTGTAGCGAATATTAAAGGTTGCGCGGGCCTGAGCGGGGATAACGTTGGCGGCTGTGTTGGGAACCGAGATGACGGTGATCTGGCAGTTGGAGGCCTCGAAATTTGCAGTGCCGTTGTCGATTGGCGCATGGGCCAGCCGTTCGATCATGCGAGCAAGCTTCGGGATTGGATTGTCGGCTTTACCGGGGTAGGCCGAGTGGCCTTGCTTGCCGTAGACCACAAGCTCACCAGTCATCGATCCGCGGCGGCCGGTCTTGATTTCGTCGCCAAGGGCTTTCGGGTTTGAAGGTTCGCCGACAAGGCAGGCATCGAGCGTTTCACCGCGCACCTTCAACCAGTCCAGCACTTTCATGGTGCCATTGATCGAAGGGCCCTCCTCGTCGCCTGTGATCAGCAGCGAAATTGAGTCGTTACCAGGAAGCGTGCCGGCCGCCTGAAGCCGCGCTACGGCAGCCATGAAGCAGGCGATGCCGCCTTTCATATCGACGGCGCCACGGCCCCAAACATGGCCGTCGCGCAATTCGCCAGAGAACGGCGCCGCCGTCCACGCTTCAGCGTCGCCAGGCGGTACGACATCCGTATGCCCCGCAAAGCAGAGGTTGCGTCCGCTGTTGCCAAGGCGCGCATAGAGGTTTTCTATATCGGGGGTGCCCGCGTCACTGAACGTCATGCGGTGGCAGGTGAAACCCGCGTTGGCGAGAATATTTTGAACAAGCGTAAGAGCGCCGCCTTCGGCGGGGGTCACGCTTTCGCAGCGGATCAGTTC
>JBEBJD010000081.1:0-4861 GCA_040080075.1 Hyphomicrobium sp.
CCACTCAACGATCATCCATGAAAGGCCGGCCGCTGCGGTTGCGATGAAGGTGTTGATCATCACGAGGCCAGCGAACGAGTTGGCTTCCAGGTTGGAGCCGACATTGAAGCCGAACCAGCCGACCCACAGAAGGGCAGCGCCGATCATGCACATTGTCAGCGAATGCGGGGGCATGGCTTCTTTGCCGTAGCCAACCCGCTTGCCAAGCATGAGGCAGCCGACAAGGCCAGCGATGCCAGCGTTGATGTGAACGACCGTGCCGCCGGCGAAGTCGAGTGCACCCCACTGGAATGCCTGGCCGGCATCTGTCAGTACGCCATCCAATGCAGCTTGTGCTGCGGCCTTGGCTTCGTCACCCGATGCAGCTGCCAGTGCCTTGGCTGCGTTGCCAAAGGCATCCGGACCGCCCCAGTACCAGACCATATGGGCGATAGGGAAATAGATGAACGTGGCCCAGAGTCCCATGAACAGCAGGACGGCTGAGAACTTCACGCGCTCGGCGATGGCACCCAGGATGAGGGCCGGTGTGATGCACGCGAACGTCATCTGGAAGACGATGTAGACGTACTCAGGAATGTAGACCCCGTTCGAGAACGTGGCTGCAACCGAGTTCGAATCGACGCCAGCCAGGAATGCCTTCGAGAAGCCGCCGACGAAGTTGTTGAGGTCGCCGCCGTTGGTAAAGGCCATGGAGTAGCCATAGCTAACCCACAGGATCGCTACGAGGCACAGGGTGGCGAAGACCTGCATGCACATCGACAGCATGTTCTTGGTGCGCACGAGGCCGCCGTAAAACAGCGCCAGGCCCGGTACGGTCATCAAGAGAACCAGCACCGAACAGATCATCATGAAGGCGGTGTCGCCCTTGTTGGGAACGGGTGGGGCGTCAGCGGCCAAAGCCGGTAGCGCCATTAGTCCCAGCGTTGCGGCCGCACCAGCAAGGCTGGCGCACCGGGTATAAAAACCAGTTGTCATGTTTGACACTCCATAGAATTTTCATCAGTCAATTTAGGAGGGATCGCACCTTGTCAGAGCGCCTCTTCGTCGGTTTCATTGGTGCGGATGCGCACCGTGTGCTCGATCGGGGCGACAAAAATTTTGCCGTCACCAATCTGTCCGGTCTTGGCTGCGCGAGTGATGGCCTCGATGGCCTTCTCGACCTGGGCGGTCGGCACCACGGCCTCGATCTTGATCTTGGGCAGGAAGCTCACGGCATATTCGGCGCCGCGATAGATTTCCGTATGCCCTTTTTGGCGTCCGTAGCCTTTGACTTCCGTGACGGTCATGCCCTGCAGCCCAAGGTCGGTGAGCGCACTGCGCACCTCCTCCAGCTTGAATGGTTTGATGATAGCCGTGATCAGCTTCATGCCAGCTCCCCCATCGTCTCTCTGTTGCGGCCCTTGTGGCCAGGAATTGCGTGTGGACCGGACCCGCCGCTAAGTGGCAGCGCGTCCGTGTCTACGCTTTAGAGAGTCAAGGACCGTGCCAGTTTGGAATGCGAAGGCTAATGGCTTGAAAACGAATAATAAAATAAAATTAAGCCTCGATTCATGCATGCATGAAGGCCGCTCAATTGCCTAATAAATAGTCATCAAAAGGCCATCGCCTATTATTTAATCAGCTGCATTGTTGCGCGCTTTCTGATCAAGCCTTCCTGGGCCACGGAGGCAATCAGACGGCCATCGCGGGTGAAGACGTTACCCCGGCAGAAGCCGCGGGCGCCCGAGCCATTCGGGCTGTCCTGGGTATAGAGCAGCCACTCATCGGCCCTGAATGGCCGGTGAAACCACATGGCGTGATCGAGGCTGGCGAGTTGTATGTCGGGATCAAACAGCAGCTTGCCATGGGGCACCAAGGCCGTGTCGAGGAGAGTGAAATCCGAGGCGTAAGCCAGAATGGCGGCATGTAACCGGATGTCGTCGTTCAAGGTGCCGTTGGTCCGCAGCCAGATGTGCTGTAAAGCGGGAGCCGGATCGCGGCTCATATAGCGAGATAGATCAACGGGCCGCAAATCCACTGGGTGCTGACGCGCCCAGTAACGCCGCATACTCTCAGGCATTTTGTCGAGCATCTGGCTCATCAGCTCGGCGACGCTCGGCAGTCCCTCCGGCGGGGGCACATCCGGCATAGCTGCCTGATGGACATAGCCCTCCTCGTCCTTATGAAACGAGGCGCTCATCGTAAATATGATGCGGCCGTGCTGGATCGCTTTGACCCGCCGCGTGGTGAAGCTGCCGCCATCGCGGGTGCGTTCCACATCGTAGACAATAGGATGCGCAGGATCGCCGCCGAGCAGGAAATAGCCATGCAGCGAGTGAACGGGGCGCGGCTCGCTGACCGTGCGCATGGCCGCCATTAAGGCTTGACCGAGCACCTGGCCGCCAAACACGCGCTGCCAGCCATCGGAAGGCGAGCCGCCACGGAATAAATTGGTCTCAAGGGATTCGAGATCGAGCACGTTAAGCAAGGTGGCCAGGGCTGAGCCGTCCAGGCTATTGGTGTTCATCGTGGAGGCTCCAGAGTGATGATGGTATAGAACTGGCGATTGGTTTTACTAGCAGGATGTTCTGGTACACTGCCACATCGTCTTCCAGCGTTGTGGCTAGGGTTGTTCCGGTTTTAGTTGAATCGTGGAATGGCCCTATCTCTTTGTTTCGTCGTGCTTCTTGCGGGGAAAACCGCTCACACTTTTCCCGGAAGCACTCTAAGCCAAGTGAACGCAGGGATGGTCCGGCACCACTTCGAACAAAGCAATTGATGAGGATCCCGTTTGCAAGCGCCGAAGGACCATTTCGATCTCGCGATTTCAGGAGCCAGTTTTGCCGGGCTGGCGCTGGGGCTAGCGGCGGCGCGCACCTTCGGTGGGCAGCTATCGATTGTACTCATTGACCGGGTGACGCCTGCTGTAGCCAAGGCACAGGCGGGTGTGCGCGCCTTTGCCATTTCTGCGGCGTCCAAAAATATGCTGGCCGCGCTTGGACTTTGGGACCAGATTAAAAACCTTGCCCAGCCTGTTACCGGTATCGATATCACCGACTCGTCGCTCGACGCCGGTGTCCGCCCTCTGCTGCTCTCATACGACAACCGCATTGACGAAGGCCAACCAGCCACATTTGTTATCCCGGCCAGTGCGATAAGCGGCGCCCTTCAAGACGCTGTGGCACGTGAAACAAGCATCCGCATTTTAGCACCAGCTGAAATTATCAGTTATCGCGCTGGCGCCACGACAGCTGCGCTCGGTCTCAGTACGGGGGAAAGCTTCACCGTGTCGCTGGCCGTCGCAGCGGAGGGCCGCAGGTCATCGCTGCGCGACATGGCCGGAATAAAGAGCGTCAGTTGGGCCTATGACCAGACCGGCATTGTCACCATCGTGGAGCATGAACGCCCCCATGACGGCCGCGCGGTTCAACACTTCTTGCCCGCTGGTCCGTTTGCGATTCTGCCGCTTCCTGGCAACCGCTCTTGCATTACATGGAGCGAGGAAACGAAGGAAGCCACGCGCATCATGGCACTCGGCGACGCGGGTTTTCTGGATGAAGCAGACCGGCGCTTTGGTGGCCGTCTCGGCACTATTGCGCTGGCGGGACCGCGGCAGTCGTGGCCACTCGGACTGCAATTGGCCCGCAGTTACACAGCTGCCCGGCTTTGTGTGATTGGCGACGCAGCCCATAGCGTGCACCCGATTGCCGGGCAGGGGGTCAATCTGGGTCTCAAGGATGCGGCGGCCCTCGTTGAAGTGATGGCTGATGCGGCGCGGCTTGGATTGGATGTGGGCGGAGGCGATGTTCTGGAGCGCTATGAGCAATGGCGCCGCTTTGATTCCACCATGTCAGCATTGACCTATGATGGACTCAACCGCTTATTTTCCAGCGACCTGGCGTTGCTCAGAGCGGCGCGAGACGCCGGGCTTGCACTTGTCGATCGCATGCCGTCGCTGAAGGAGGCTTTCGTCAAAGAAGCCTCCGGGCTTTCGGGCGAGCTGCCGCGGCTGTTGAAGGGTGAGCGGGTTTAGGGCCGTAGGGCAGATTTGCGTGGCGTAATCCGCCAGCTTCAAACACGCGGCCAGATGACGGATTGCGGCGCCAAATTTCTTGCGTGCCGCCGGCCCCCCTGCTTGCGTGCCGCCGGCCCCCCTGCTTGCGTGCCGCCGGCACGACGTACGCCCGATCCGCCTTACGCACCCGCGCAAGCCACTGCGTCTGGCCCACCGGCATGACTGGATAGATCGCGAATGCTGGGGGCTTCTCCCGACAGGGCATTTTGCGGGTCCCACGACACATTTATGGTGTCGAAACGGGCTTCCTTGGCATCATAGAGCAGCAACCGGCCAGCAAGGCTCTGCCCGGCTCCGGTAATTTCTTTCAAGACTTCCGTTGCCATCAGAGTGCCGATCACGCCGGCCACGGCGCCCAAAACGCCAACTTCAGCACAGTTGGCAACTAACCCCGGCGGCGGCGCTTCGGGGAACAGGCAGCGATAGGACGGATAGGGTACGCCCTCCTCGTTCTTCTCATGTGGTTTGAAGGTGGATACGTATCCATCGAAGGGGCCCAGTGCGCCGAACACGAGCGGCTTTGTGGCGAAGTAGCAGGCGTCCGACACAAGATAGCGGGTGGCGAAATTATCCGATCCATCGGCCACGATGTCATAGCGCCCAATCACATCGAGCGCGTTGCTGGCGTCGATGCGGGCCGGAATGGCTTCGACAACGACATGCGGATTGAGCCGCGCCACCGCCCTGGCAGCGCTTTCGACTTTTAACGTGCCAATGGCGCGTGTGCCGTGCGCGATCTGGCGTTGCAAATTGTCAAGCGAGACGGTGTCGGGGTCGATGACGCCGATGGTGCCAACGCCAGCCGCC
>JBEBJD010000172.1:0-4860 GCA_040080075.1 Hyphomicrobium sp.
CAGGGCCGCACCGTCGACTTCAAGAACACGCTGATCATCCTGACTTCGAATATCGGCTCGGATTATCTCGTTAATCAGAAGGAGGGCGAGGATACCGATGCCGTGCGCGAAGATGTGATGGCTGAGGTCAGATCCCGCTTCCGGCCGGAGTTCCTGAACCGGCTCGACGAGATCATCCTGTTCCACCGCCTGCAGCGCTCTGAAATGGGCGCGATCGTCGATATTCAGATGGGGCGTCTGCAAAGGTTGCTGGCCGACCGCAAGATCACCATTGTACTCGACGATGCGGCGCGCACGTGGCTCGCTAACCGCGGCTATGATTCAGCCTATGGGGCGCGGCCCTTGAAGCGCGTCATTCAACGCTTTGTCCAAGATCCGCTCGCCGAGCAGATCTTGGCTGGCGGCGTCAAAGACGGCGATGCCGTTAAGTTGACGGTCAGAGATGGCGCGCTCACTGTCAATGGCTGGCCAGTAAAGGCGGCGGCTTAACGACGGCTTATCAGGCGTTTCAATATTGGGCGGGCAACAGGGCTGAGGCGTTTGCCAGTGGCTGCTGTTGCCCGCATTTTCTCGCGCGGTTGCCGCACCGAATGATTAATAAAAAATATCCGCAATATCCATAAAACTTGAGCATTCCCACTAAGGCTTCAGAAGCGCCTGTCGCGTATGTTCTGATCATTGCGGACCAGTTTTAGGTGGGAAATTGCATCATGGCGAAGTTTGTTGGAACAGCAGCGATCGACACGATCACCGGCACGATTGATGCCGACGAGATCGATGGCGGTGCAGGTAACGACAAGATCCGCTCTGGTTCTGGCAACGACACCGTTCATGGCGATGATGGCAATGACGCGATCAACGGCGAAGCGGGCGATGACATTCTCTATGGCGATGCCGGCGACGATACGCTGACCGGCGATGCCGGCAATGACACCTTGTACGGCGGCGAAGGCAACGACGGCTTCTTCGGCGGCGGCAGCGATGACCGCATCTACGGCGGCAATGGCAACGACAATATGTTCGGGGACGGCGGCAACGACGTGCTCGATGGTGGCGTGGGCGCCGATAAGCTGACCGGCGGCCTGGGCAATGACACCTTTATAGTGACAGTTGGTGAGGGCGGCGACATCATAACTGGTGGCGTTGGCACCGATACCCTTGAACTGCGGTTTGCGGCGGCCGACGTTACGTCCGCGTTGCGCGCCGATCTGGCAGCCTATCAAAGCTACATGGACCAGCAGCTTGCCTCGGCTGGCGGCTTGACCGGGCTCAGCGCCCAAACGGCCGGCACATCGTTCACGTTTGCATCGTTGGGCCTCACAATCTCCGGCACCGAGGCCATTGTGCTGAAGCTCGACGGCAACACGGTCGCCCTGCAGTCGCTGTTGAACGCGGCGCCGGTGGCAGTCAACGACACCGTCACGGTTCTCGAAGATTTGCCTTTCTCCGGCAACGTGCTCGGCAACGACGCCGATGCGGACGGCAATGCTCTAACAGTCACGGGCTACTCGGTAGCGGGCATGGCTGGCCCGGTTGCGGCCGGTACCGAAACCGTCATTGACGGTGTTGGCGCGCTCGCAATCAATGCCGATGGTTCCTACACGTTTGTACCCAATACCAACTACAATGGAGCAGTTCCCGTAGCGACCTATACGGTGACGGACGGCAACGGCGGCACAGCGAGCGCCGATCTGGTTCTCGGCCCGGTCGTCGCGCAAAACGATGTGCCTGTGCTGGCCCCCGCAATTGTGACAACAAGTGTAAACGAAGATGCCGTTTTGACCGGTCAGGTTGTGGCCAGTGACATCGATGGCGATGTGCTCGGCTATGCCGTCGCACAGGGGCCGGCCAATGGTACACTCGTCCTCGATGCTGTTACGGGACAGTATACGTATGTACCGGCTGCCAATTACGCCGGTCCGGATGCCTTCTCTGTTGTGGTCACAGATGCGGCCGGCGCCACTGTTACGCAGCTCGTTGAAGTCACCGTCAATCCGCTAGTGGACCAGCCCTCACTCACGGTTGCAAACGTTGCAGCCAGCGCCAGTGTCACCCTCAATGGCACATCTGGAAGCGATGCGCTGACCGGTGGCAATGGTGCTGACGTCATCAATGGCGGTGCCGGCAACGACACGATTTACGGCGATGGTACGCGCCTTGTTACCGTGGCTGTGGCTATTCAAGCGGCTCTTACCGATCTCGACGGCTCGGAGATACTCCGCGTTGTTATTTCAGGGGTGCCCGCAGGTGCTAGCCTCTCAGCTGGCCAGAACAACAACAACGGCACCTGGACGCTATCTGCGCAGGATGTGCTTGGCCTCACCATCACAGCTCCCGATAGCGCAGATCTCACATTGAGCGTGACCGCTACAGCCACCGAGAGTGATGGCAGCACATCGGCCACCACGGCCGCACTGAGCGTAACGTTCGATCGTGGTGGCAATAGTGATACGCTGTCCGATGGCGACGGCAATGACGCCGTCTACGGCGGGCTCGGTAACGATACACTGATCGCAGGCAACGGCAACGATACCTATGACGGCGGCAGTGGATTCGACGTCCTCGATTTGTCGGCCGCGAAATCCAGCGTCACGGTTGATCTGTCACGGTCATTTGCGGCGGGCCTGGGCACCGATAAGGTCGTGAACATAGAGGGCGTCATTGGGTCGTCGTTTAGTGACACTTTGACCGGTGCTAGCACCGATAGCTTTTTGTGGGGCCGTGACGGCAACGACCAGATTGCAGGCGGCGGGGGCAACGATCAGCTCGATGGCGGCAACGGTAACGACACTCTGAATGGCGGCTCAGGACATGACGTGCTGAGCGATGGTGCGGGCGATGACGACGTCAATGGCGGCGGGGGCAACGACACTCTTATCGCTGGCGATGGTAAAGATGACTATGATGGTGGCTCGGGCTTTGACGTGCTGGATTATTCGGCCGCCACACGCGCGATCAGCGTGGACGCCGGTAAGAAGACCGTCAAGGGATACTCCGACGACAAAGTCAGCAACATCGAGAAGTTTATTGGCACCGGCTTGGCCGACACGTTCAAAGGCGGCAGCACGGCCAACACCTTCGATGGCGGTGCAGGTAATGATACCTTCCGTGGCATGGGTGGTTCCGACGTCTATACAGGCGGCGAGGGCGACGATAATTTCGTCTGGTATGTCAGCGACATTGTGAAAGGAAAAAATACCCTCGGCGCCGATTTCATTTCCGATTTTGGCAACGGTCACGACACCTTGAATTTGCATGAGTTCATCAAGGCGTACCCCACGCTTGACGTCAACAACGTCGTTCACATCTTGGATTCGGGTGCGGGTTCGATGGTTTCGGTCAAGACCAGTCAGGGGTTTGTTGATCTTGTCATGCTGCAGAACGTGCATCAGGTGACGGTCGATAGCTTGCTGGCCGATGGCATGATCATCGTTTGAGTCAGTAAAGTTCTATTCTCAGTACTCGTGTCTGCGGCCAGGTGTGAAACCGCTCAACACCTGCGCCCGTTTGTTTGCGGCACGCGCGGCAAGACTTCATTCATACTTGCAGGCCTGTCCGGCCAGATTAATGAAACGTGAGCGTACTTTCTCTCAACGTGGTTCGTCAAACGTTTACAACTTCGCTCTAATGTTACGAACTGCGGTTTGAAGAAGGCCAAATTGGCCCTCCGATGCCGGTCACACTCTACCCGAGGAATTGTTATGCGTACCTCGCGGCAGATGTTGAAGCAGGTGCGCCGTGCGTTGTGCACGGCCATTGCCTTCAGCGGCTGCATCAATCTTCTTTTTTTTGCGACGCCACTTTTTGCGTTGCAAGTCTTCCACACGGTTGTGCCCGCCGGCAATCCCATGCCTATGGCAGTCCTCGGCGCGTTTGCGCTGGCGGCCATCATAACGCTGGCGATTCTGGAAGGCGTGCGCGACAATATTCTGCTGCGTTCCGGGCTTTGGCTTGACCATCATCTTGGTGAGCACATTCTCAACGATGGCGTGCGGCGCGGGGCGGTTTCCAGCGAACTGCAACAGGATGCGCAGGCGCTACAGCGCCTTAGGGCGTTCCTGACAAGTAGTGCCATTGTGCCGCTGCTCAATGCGCCTTGGGTGCCGGTGTTTTTATGCGCTCTGATCTTAATTCATCCATACACAGGCATTTTGGCTGTGGGCTGCGCAACGCTTCTGGTTTGTGTGGCCATGGCTCAGTCAGTATTCACAACCAGGCTGGCACGCGAAACATCCTTAGCTGAAGCGCAATCTCAAAGCTGGCACAGCGAGGTGGCGGGCACGTCCGGTTTCGCGGGGGCACGTGGTTCCGCAAGCGGTGCCGCAGGGCACTGGGAAATTCTAAACAGGCGGCACATCGCTGGCATGTATGCGCTGGGCAAACGGACGAGCGTTATCAAGATGCTGTCGCGTGTCATTCGCATGGGAACGCAGATTGCACTCTATGGCGTTGGTGCATGGCTTATGGCTTCGAACGAGTTGTCGCCGGGTGCGCTCGTGGCATCGGCAATACTGTTGTCACGCGCGCTCGCGCCAATTGAACTGGTGATAGGGTCGTTCAAAGAGGCGCAAGCAGCATATTCCTGTTACCGGCGATTGAACGCCATGCCTGAAGGCAGCACCGGCGATGCTTTAACTGCCACATCACCGGTGACCCAGGGCATCGTCAATCTTAGCGGCGTCAGCTACGTCTATCCCAATCGCAAGGCACCGGCGCTGCGCGGCATTTCTTTAAGCCTCAGACAAGGTCAGTGCCTTGCCATCTCCGGCCCCAACGGATCGGGGAAGTCTACTCTGGCATCGATCCTGGCTGGTGCGGTGGTGCCAACGAGCGGCGCTGCCGAACTGGACGGCACCGGCA
>JBEBJD010000125.1:0-4844 GCA_040080075.1 Hyphomicrobium sp.
GCCTGTTGCTCCAGCATTAACCGCCGTATCCATTGCTCCCCCCGCGGTGGCCGTTCAAGCGGCGGGGCCTGTCCCCGCCGCTGTTGCCACCGATATTCCCGCACAAACCGTTTCCGTTTCACCGCCCATTACCGTTGCCACTGTGCACACGATTCCGATTGTGCCCATGCCTGCAGCAACCGGGGCTACGGCCGCGGCCACTACCAAAATCGCTGACACAGGTGTCATAACTGGCGCCACAGGCACCACGGGCCAAGCAGTCAGCGTAACGCCCCCGGCCGTGACCGCATCAGCTGCGCCCAAACTCGATTTCGAAGCGCTGCGCCGGGCCATTTCGGCTCCAAGCCACGCTACTGCAGCACCATCTGAGGCGCCGGGCTCTGCCCCTGCGGCCACGGCGCCTCCGCGAGATGACGAGACCATCATTGCCAAGGCCGCGCCTACCCTGGCAGCGGTGGCGCCCATGGTAAGTGCCACGGTTCGGCCGCCCTCTACACTGAACGCGCAAGTGGCTCAACTCGGTCCCACTGCATCCTTACCGGCCACACCGGCAAGACCTCCTTCGACCCTGGGTGCACAAGCCGTCGCGGTTGCACAGACCGATTCAGCCACCGCACCTACCGAACAAGAACAGCCGATGGGACTTAGCGGTCCTGCTCGCGCAACTTCCTTGGTCCAGATCGGTGCCTACAGCTCGCAACAGGAGGCCGAGCGCCAACTTACTGCTGTGCAGGCGCGGGCTCAGGCTACATTGTCGGGAGTAAGCCCCATAGCCCACCGGATTGAGACCGGCGGACGCTCCCTTTATGCCGCGCGCTTTGCCGGCTTCGATCAGGCAGCTGCATCCAAGGCTTGCCTCGAACTGCGGCAGCAGTCGATCGATTGCTTCGTCGTACAAGCTAAATAGAAGCGTTTTTGTCCCACTCGGTCTGGGCCCTGTTATGCCATGTCGCCGTATCCACGGCCCGTCAGACCGGCTAGATAGTCAGACACATTCACGATAACTGCGAGACGCCCTATGCCGATGCCCGCTACCGAAATTGAACGGCTCATCAAAGCCAAGCTTCCCGATGCGGCCATCGAAATCAAAGATCTTGCCGGCGATGGCGACCACTATGCGGCGCATGTCATCAGCGCTGCTTTCGCTGGAAAGAGCCGGGTGGCTCAGCATCAGATGGTCTACGACGCCCTCGGCGGGCGCATGGGTGGGGTCCTGCATGCCCTGCAACTGACGACCGCGGTTCCCGGTTAAGAGACTTGGCAGTCGAAGAATAATAGGCCGGAAGGCGATCTCCGTTTAGACTAATCGCTGCGTCCGGCCAATTGACATTCCCCAATTGCAGGCCACATTCTGAGCTAACAGCCGGCTAGTACCCGGATACCATTTAGAGGACTTAATGCCATGAGCGACAACGCCGTTCACGATCAGATCAAGAAGCTCATCGACAGCAACGATGTGGTGCTATTCATGAAGGGCTCAACCAAGTTTCCGCAGTGCGGTTTCTCGGCGACGGCTGTAAAAATCCTCGAACACCTTGGCGTACCTTTCAAGGACGTCAATGTGCTTGACGACATGGGCGTGCGTGAAGGCATCAAGTCGTTTTCGAATTGGCCGACCATCCCCCAGCTCTACGTCAAGGGCGAGTTCGTCGGCGGCTGCGATATCATGCGCGAGATGTACCAGGCTGGCGAGTTGCATGACCTGATCTGCGACAAAGGCATTCCCCACAGCCATCACCACGGTTGAACAGACCACAGCGCGAGGCATTAAGGGCCATGAAGCTTGGCGGAAGGAGATTTCTTCTTAGCCTGGCTATTATTGGCGCAGCCGTGTGTCTTGCCCTTGGTATTTCGCTGCCCATTATTAAACTCACCAAGTACGTATTCTGGTCGACCGAGCATTCGCTGCTGTCGACCGTTTATGTGCTGATCGAGGATGGGCAGCACTTCCTCGGCTTTACGGTGCTGATCTTTTCGATCATCTTACCCGTGCTGAAGCTCCTATACTTGCTGCTCGTGTCGACACTGCCGGTGACAGAACTCACGCGCCAATACCGGCGCCTGCGTGCGCTCGAATGGCTCGGCAAATGGTCGATGCATGACGTGCTGGTGCTGGCACTGACGATCTTCTTTATCAAAGCCCAAGGCGTCTACGACGCCGCCAGCTTGACCGGAGTCTACTTCTTCACGGCTGCCGTCATGTTGATGATCTTGTCGTACTCGTGGCTTAGAACCGAAGGGCTGGCGGCTGCGGCGGCCATCGATGCGCCTCCTGAACCGCTCAAGCCGTTGACGCCATTCCGCAATTTTGTGCTGTCGCTTCTGATCATAACCGCGACCGTATGTTTTGCACTGGGTATCATGTTGCCTGTGATCCGCTTCACTACCGTTTACGTGTGGACCAATGAGCACTCGATCGCCACCATCATCTGGGCACTGTTCGAGAACGAGGAATATTTCCTGACCGTGATTCTGTTCCTGTTTTCGATTTTCTTCCCGTTCTTAAAGCTGCTCTATTTGCTGACCCTCGTCACTTCACCCGATATTCCCGCAGAATTCCGCAAGAAGTCGATCTCGACCATGGAGTGGCTCGGCCGCTATTCGATGACAGACGTTATGGTGCTGGCATTGATGATTTTTTATGTCAACTCGTCGGGCTATACGGAAGCGAGCGTCCAGCCGGGGGTCTATTTCTTTGCCGCGTCGGCCTTGATCACCATGCTAGCCTATGGCTGGGCCAACACGGTGCCAGCCCGAACACATGCGGCCCCGGCGGCGGCGGCGGTTACCCCCTACCCGTCCCGGCCAGAACCGGCTGCCGCTGGCCAGCTCGTCACACTTCCCACCAATCCTGCCCGCCGTCATAAGCCGGTATGAATGCCAGTTGCCCTTTTGAAAGTTGACCCCATGACCGAAACTCCCATTGACCGCGCAGCCATGGGGCGCCTTGCAAAGGCATTGGTCTTTATCTGTGGAGCCGATCACCCGGTCACAGCCGCATTAAAACGAGCCTCTGAAAGCGGCGCTGAACGTGACATCAAGGCCGCACGTGCAGCCTTCGTGAAGCTCAAATGGTCCGACCGCCAGGCCGCAATGGCACTATTGAATGACGACTAAAGAGCCGTCCCTCTTTACGCCTCGACCACTTCCAGCACGCCTGGAACCGTTGACAGCTGCCCGGCTTGGGCTGGTGAAACGTCATAACGGCCAGGTAGTATGAACTCGACCTCGCGGCCTTGATCGCTCAGCGGCACAACGAGGCGGATTTCGCCGCCCTTCCTATTGGGGCTTTGCGCGCCTGGCCGAAGGTTGGTCTTCAAATCGGCAAACCTGAACCGGTGTGCTGCAATCATGCGGCCATCGATGGTCAACTTTAGCCCGGTTTCAAGCGCTGCCGCAGCGTCGTTCAATCCGCGCACACTTTGCACGCGCATCTTCATCGTCTCACCATCGCGTTCGGCTTCGACGCTAAGCAGAACCGGCGTACCTGCCTCGAGAAGATTTCCTGCCGCGGCCAGAGTGTCGGAAAAAATAACCGCTTCAAACTGGCCTGACGGATCTGAGAACATGGCGAAGGCAAATTTGTTGCCCTTTGCTGATCTTCGTTCGCGTGCCGCGATGACAATGCCTGCCAACTGACCGGCACTGGCGCCGCGCTGCACGGCTTGCTCGAAGTCAACAAAGCGTATCACTCCGAGCTTGCCGAGCACTTTGCCGTACTGGTCGAGGGGATGACCTGATAGGAAAAAGCCGACAGCATCGAACTCATTAGCGAGCCGGTCCATGGGCGTCCAGGCGGTCTGCGGTTTCAAATCGAGCACCGGCGCTGCACTGCCGCCAAAAAGATCGCTGGTCCCCGCCGCCGCATTGGCGCTGGTGCGGTTGGCTAGCGCGACAATGCCTTCGACGTTGGCTGTGACAAGCGCGCGATTTGACTCAAGCATATCGAAGGCACCCGACATGGCGAGCGTTTCCAGCCCGCGCTTGTTGAGCGCCTTGGGATTCATGCGGCTGGCAAAATCTGCCAGGGATTTGTAGGGACCGTTTTCCCGGCGGTTCTCGACAATTGAGGTGACGGCCGATGCACCAATGTTTTTGAGCGCGGCGAGTGAGTACCTGATGGCACCTCTCGTTGATGGCGCGCCCGGCGGCCGGCTCCCCGCAGGGGAGTTGCCGGGCTCAAAGCAATGAGGGGCTTCGGCGAGAAAATCAATCTCAGACGCATTTACGCACGGCGGCTTGAGGGCGATGCCGCTCTTCTTGGCCTCAGCCGCAAACATGGCGAGCTTGTCGGTGTTGCCCATATCGAGCGTCATTGAGGCCGCCAAAAACTCTTCGCGAAAATTCGCCTTCAAATAGGCCGTGTGATAACTGATGACGGCATAGGCGGCAGCGTGGCTTTTGTTGAAGCCGTAACCGGCAAACTTGTCGACTAACTCGAATATTTCTACTGCCTGCTTGCGCTTAACGCCGTTTTTCTCCGAGCCCTCGACAAAGCGCGCCTGCTGCTTGGCCATCTCAGCCTTGTCTTTTTTGCCCATGGCGCGGCGCAACAGGTCGGCGTCTCCGAGCGAATAGCCGGCCATGACCTGAGCGATCTGCATCACCTGTTCCTGATAGATGATAACGCCGTAGGTCTCCTTCAGAATTCCTTCGAGCAGGGGATGAAAATAATCGACAGGCTCTTCGCCGTGCTTGCGGTTGATGTAGGTCGGGATGTTGTCCATGGGGCCGGGGCGGTACAGAGCCACCATGGCGATGATGTCTTCGAAACGGTCGGGCTTCAGGCGCTTCAAGCTTTCGCGCATGCCCGTGCTTTCGAGCTGGAACACGCCAACCGTATC
>JBEBJD010000031.1:0-4800 GCA_040080075.1 Hyphomicrobium sp.
GAAAGCTGTTATGATTTATTAGCGTCCGAAGCCCGGCTTGCGAGTTTTTTTGCCATCGCCAAAGGTGATTTGGGGGCTCGTCATTGGTTCCGACTGGGGCGAACACTGCTTCCTGTCAGTGGCACCTCGGTGCTGATTTCCTGGTCTGGCTCGATGTTCGAATATCTGATGCCGGATCTTGTTACGATGACACCGCGTGACAGCCTTCTGGGCAGTACCGCGCGCGCCGCCATAGCCGAACAAATGCGATTTGGTATCCGGCATGGGACGCCATGGGGCGTTTCAGAATCGGCCTACAACGCTCGTGATCTTGAATTCACATATCAGTACTCGAGCTTCGGCGTGCCTGAATTGGGGCTAAAGCGCGGCCTCGGGGAAAACCTAGTCATAGCGCCATATGCAACAGCACTCGCCAGCATGTTCGTGCCCAACGCCGCGGCTGGAAATTTCGAAAGGCTGGCGGCTAAGAACGGTTGCGGCGATTACGGTTTCTATGAAGCCATCGACTTTACGCCAAGCCGGGTGGTTCCCAACGAGCAGTATGAAGTGATTAAGGCGTATATGGCCCACCACCAGGGTATGACCATCGTAGCCCTGGCGAATGCCGTTCTCGACAACACCATAGCGCGCCGCTTTCATGCAACGCCAATGGTTCAGGCAGCCGAACTCTTATTGCAAGAACGCGCTCCCCGCCTTGTGCCCAAGACTGTCCAGCGAGCCACGCTGATGAAGGCGGGGCCGAACGATGACGATCTAAGCCTAACGGCGGTAAGGCGCGTTGCTGTTGGTCTTGCCCCAACGCCGGAATGTCATTTCCTTGCCAACGGACGCCTCAGCGTTTTGGTGACCGCTTCCGGCTCGGGGTACACGCGATGGAATGGACTTGCAGTCACACGCTGGCAGGGCGATCCAGCCCTTGATAACCTTGGCTCCTTCATTTACCTGCGCGATGCGCATTCAGGAGTTGTTTGGTCCGCTGGTCAACAGCCAGTCGGTGGAGTGGCCCAATATTGCGAAGCGGCCTTCACGGAAGAGCGCGTCCAATTAACGCGCACCGAGGGAACTCTCAAGACGATGCTCGACGTTATCGTCTCGCCCGAGGACGACGCGGCGTGCCGGCGCATTAGCATCAAAAATACTGGCAAAAAGTCGAGAACCATTGACGTTACGAGTTATGAAGAGCTGGCAATGGCCACCGTGGATGGCGACACCGCACATCCAGCATTTTCGAAGTTGTTCGTTGAAACTGCTTTTGACGAAAAATCAGGCGCGCTGGTTGCCACGCGTCGCCGGCGCTCAGCCCACGACCCGGAAATACATGTTGCCGGGTTCGTTGCGTCCGGCCCAACTGACATGACAGCATTTGAGTACGAAACCGACCGAGCCAAGTTCATTGGCCGTGGGCGGACGCTGGCTTCACCCATCTCGGTCATTAGTGGACGTCCACTTGAGGGAAGTACTGGGGCGGTGCTCGATCCTATTTTTGCAATCCGGCAGCGGCTTACGATTCTGCCGGGAGCAAGCGCACACATTTCGTTCTGGACCGTCGTCGCCGCGTCGCGAGAAGCCCTGATGCCGCTGATCGAGAAGTATCAAGACAGTGCCGCCTTCTCGCGCTCTGCGACGCTGGCGTGGACCCAAGGGCTAGTGGAGCTGCGCCACTTTGGCATCGATGCCGGCGATGCCATGGTGTTCCAGCAAATTGCCGGTGCATTGGTCTATTCATCGCCAGCACTTCGCGCGCCGGAAAACGTGCTCCAGGCTGGCGCTTTGGGCTTTGGCGCATTATGGCCTGTCGGGGTGTCTGGAGACTTGCCCATCGTCTTGGCGCGGATCGGCGAAATCGACGATATAGGGCTCATTCGCGAACTGCTTCACGCTTACGAGTACTGGCGCAATAAAGGCGTCGAGGTCGATCTCGTGATCCTGAACGATCACGCAGCCTCGTATCAGCAGGAGCTGCAGAACGCACTTGAAACTCTATGTCAGTCAGTCCCCAGCCGGCACAGGCTAAGGCGCGATAACACCAAGGGATCCGTTTATCTTCTGCGCTCGGATTTGCTGGAGGAAAAGACTCGTGCGGCATTGCCAGCTGCCGCTCGCGCTGTATTTCACGCTCGCCGCGGTGCGCTCGCTGAACAAATCGACCGATTGGGTTCCCGCGCTCTGCTGCCGGCCGGCCTAGCTCGGCGGCCGGCACCTTTAGAAGTTTCGACGGCGCCGAACGGCTCAGGTGATCTCGAGTTCTTTAATGGTTTTGGCGGGTTTTCAGCAGAGGGCCGCGAATACATCGTCACGCTCGATGGAGGGCACACGACACCGGCGCCTTGGATCAACGTTATTGCCAACCCTTCTTTCGGGTTCCATGTGGCGGCCGATGGCGGCGGCTATACATGGTGTACCAATAGCCGCGAACGTCAGTTGACGCCGTGGTCAAACGATCCCGTGATCAACCGGCCGGGTGAAGTGTTTTATGTGCGTGACGAAGACACTGGCGAATTGTGGAGCCCGACGGCATCGCCGATCCGCGATCATGCTGCTCCCTATATCGTTGCTCATGGACAGGGCTACACTCGCTTCGAACATGCGTCGCGCGGCATAGAGCTTGTTCTTGAACAGTTCGTAGCAGGAGATGACCCGGTCAAGATTTCGCGCCTGACACTTCGCAACAAGTCCGGCCGTCCGCGCCGGTTGACCGTCACAAGCTACGTTGAGTGGGTGCTAGGTGCTTCGCGCCGGGCCACTGCAGCGCATATTACAACTGAGTATGACAGCATTGGTGGCGCGGTCTATGCCCGCAATCCCTGGCATCATTTCTTTCCTGATCGCGTCGCGTTTTCCCGGATTTCTGGGCACATTTACGCCTGGACCGCTGACCGGGCAGAGTTCGTCGGACCAAACGGGCGGCTTGACAATCCAGCCGGATTGGCTGGAAAGCGCAGGATGCTTGCCGTGTCAGGGACAGGATATGACCCGTGCACTGTATTGCAAACAGGGGTTCGCCTGGGGTCATCAGAGGAAGCCGAGGTCGTGGCGCTGTTGGGCGATGCAGTCAACAAACAAGAGGCACAACGGTTGGTCGCAAAGTACGCTGCTATCGACGCTGGAGCGTTGCTGCACGCGAGCATTGACGCTTGGGACCTGTTCCTCAATAAAATTCAAATAAAGACGCCGGATCGTGCACTCGACCTGATGGTCAATCGATGGCTGCCTTATCAGACGTTGTCTTGCCGGCTGTGGGCCCGCGCGGGTCTCTATCAAGCCAGTGGTGCCTTCGGATTTCGTGATCAGCTGCAAGACGTCATGTCACTCGCCATGACGCAGCCAGAGCTGACCCGTGCCCACCTACTGATTGCTGCGGGACGGCAATTCCCTGAAGGTGACGTACAACATTGGTGGTTATCGCCATCCGGACATGGCGTTCGAACGCGCATTGCAGATAGTTGTTTATGGCTGGCCTATGTCACCGCTCACTATGTCAAAACAACTGGGGATATGGCCGTTCTCGATGAACAGGTGCCGTTCATCGATGGTCCGAAACTCAAAGATTACGAACACGAAATCTATATCTTGCCGACGGTTTCAGAGCAGACTGGCTCCCTCTACGAGCATTGTGCCAGGGCGCTCGACCGTTCACTTGGTGCCGGCGAGCATGGGTTGGCTCTTTTTGGCGGCGGCGACTGGAATGACGGAATGAACCGGGTCGGCATCGAGGGCCGAGGTGAGAGCGTGTGGCTGAGTTGGTTCCTGATCACGTGTCTCAACGATATGCTGCCGTTTGCCCAGGCGCGGGGTGACCAGCTACGTGTAGAGAAATGGCGCCACCATGCAACTAGCCTTCAAGCGGCCATCGAAGCGCAAGGCTGGGATGGTCAATGGTACAGACGGGGCTATTACGATGATGGCACGGCACTGGGCAGTTCACAGAGTGATGAATGTCAGATTGATTCCGTCTCACAATCTTGGAGTGTCATTTCTGGCGCTGCCAGCTTAGAGCGGGCGCGCATCGCAATGGCTGCTGTTAAAGAGCATCTGGTTGACCGTCAATCACATCTCGTGTTGTTGTTCACTCCTCCGTTTGACAAGACAACGCACGATCCCGGTTACATCAAGGGGTATCCTCCCGGCATCCGGGAAAACGGCGGCCAATATACGCATGCAGCGGCCTGGTGCATCATCGCACTTGCAAAGTTAGGTGACGGGGATGGGGCTGGCGAATTGCTGTCGCTGATCAATCCAGTCAATCTCGCAGCCACTCGGGCCGAAAGCCGCCGCTACAGGCTCGAGCCTTACGCCGTTGCTGCGGATGTCTACTCCACAGGCCCAAACAGCGGCCGGGGTGGATGGTCGTGGTACACTGGCGCCGCTGGTTGGACCTATCGTGCGGCTATCGAGTACGTGCTGGGAGTTCGCAAGGAAGGCAATGAACTTATCGTCTCCCCATGCGTGCCACGACACTGGCCGGGTTTCGAAGTGAATTATATGCACGAGGGCACCTCCTACCACATCACGGTCACAAATCCAGATGGGGTTTCGCAAGGCATCATCGCGGCTACGATCAATGGGGAAACGGCGAAGTGTCTGGACAGATTGAGCGTGAGACTACCTCTTTGCGCCGCCAATAAAGTTCAAGAGATCAATTTGACAATGGGCGCTGGGAGCTGACGGGCCGTTTCCCGCTTACAGAGCAAATGCATCGCATTTGCCTGCCATTAGGCAGGAACTTCTGACAGTTTTGAATGTTTACACTTTGGTTTTGTGGGCACGTCTAGAGCTTGGGCTACGTCACCGGCCGCATAG
>JBEBJD010000212.1:0-4791 GCA_040080075.1 Hyphomicrobium sp.
CTCCCCGCCCTCCCCTTCGCCCTCATCCCCGTTCGCATCCTCAGACACGCGCTCGACTGAGACCACCTTCTCGGTGCTGTCGGTTTTGAAGATGCGGACGCCCTGCGTGTTGCGGCCAGCGATGCGGATGTCGTGGACGGGGCAGCGGATGAGCTGACCGGCGTCGGTCACGAGCATGATCTGATCGTTCTCTTCTATAGGGAACGAGGCGTTCAGGCGGCCGTTACGATCGTTGACGACCATGGCGACGATGCCTTTGCCACCTCGCCCGCTGGTGCGGTATTCATAGGATGACGAGCGCTTGCCGAAGCCGCGTTCCGAAACCGTCAGCACGAATTGCTCGGCACCGGCCATTTCAGCGATGCGCTCTGGTGTGAGATCGGCAGACCCGCTCACCTCCTCGGCATCATCGGCAACAGCGGCGTCTTCGCCATCGCCTTCGGCACCCTCGGCACGGCGCGCCGCGGCGGCTTGTTTCAGATATGCGGTGCGCTCCTCGGCCGTGACATCGATGTGTGTGAGGATGGCCATCGAGATGACCTCGTCGCCCTCTTCAAGCCGGATGCCACGCACGCCATCGCTATCGCGGCCCTTGAACAAGCGGACTTCTTCAGCGCTGAGGAAGCGGATGCACTGACCCTGCGCGGTTGTCAGCAGCACGTCGTCGTTAGGCGAGCAAACCGCCACCGAAACGATTTGGTCACCCTCATCGAGCTTCATGGCAATCTTGCCATTGCGGTTGATACTCTCGAAGTCGGTCAGAGAATTGCGGCGCACGTTACCCGAGCGCGTTGCGAACATCAGTTCCAGGCTGCTCCAGGTCTCCGAGTCCTCCGGTAACAGCAGGATCGACGTTATAGTCTCGCCTTCGGTCAGTGGCAGCAGATTGACGAGCGCCTTGCCCTGCGCTTGCGGGGTGGCCAGCGGCAGGCGCCACACTTTCATGCGGTAGCACATGCCGCGCGACGAAAAGAACAGCACCGGCGTGTGCGTTGAAGTCGAGAACATCTCGACCACGAAATCTTCGTCGCGTGTGGTCATGCCGGAGCGTCCCTTGCCGCCGCGCCGTTGCGCGCGGTAGGCTGAGAGCGGCACGCGCTTGATGTAACCCTTGTGCGAGACGGTGACGACCATCTCTTCGCGCTGGATCAAGTCCTCGTCTTCAACCTCGCCCTCAATGTCGAGGATTTCAGTTTTACGCGGCGTGGCGAATTCATCGCGAATGCCAGTCAGCTCGCCCTTGACGATCTCGATGATGCGTGATCGCGACGACAGGATTGCGAGGTATTCCTTGATTTCGGCTGCAATCTTGGTCAACTCATCGGCAATTTCATCGCGGCCCAAGGCTGTCAGGCGTGCGAGACGCAGTTCCAGGATGGCCTTGGCCTGTTCTTCCGACAGTTTGTAGGTGCCATTTTCCGCTAGTCCGTAACGCGGATCGGCAATCAGCTCGATCAGCGGCGCCATGTCTTTGGCGGGCCAATCGCGCGCCATCAACTCGTCCTTGGCAACTGCTGGAGACGGAGCGTGACGGATGAGCTTGATAACTTCGTCGATGTTGGCCACTGCGATGGCAAGGCCCACCAAGACATGGGCGCGGTCGCGGCACTTGGTCAGCAAATATTTGGTGCGCCGCGTCACCACGTCCTGACGGAACGCCGTGAATGCCTGGACCATGTCCTTGAGGTTAAGCTGCTCGGGCCGCCCGCCATTAATCGCCAGCATGTTGGCGCCAAATGTCGTTTGCAGATCCGAGAAACGCCACAGCTGATTGAGCACGACATCAGCAATCGCATCGCGCTTCAGCTCGATGACGATCCGCATCCCTTCACGGTTGCTCTCATCCCACAAGTCGGAGACGCCTTCGAGCTTCTTTTCGCGCACCATATCCGCGATCTTTTCGATCAGCGTGCGCTTGTTGACCTGATAGGGAATGGCCGTGACGATGAGGGCCTCGCGGTCCTTGCGCAGGTTCTCGACATGCACCTTGGCGCGCATGATGATCGAACCGCGGCCCTTGTGATAGGCCGACAGAATGCCGCCACGGCCAAGAATGAGGCCGCCGGTCGGGAAGTCGGGACCCTGCACGATCTGACACAGCTCTTCGATGGTGATAGCTGGGTTGCCGAGTTCGGCGATGCAGGCATCGATCACTTCGCCAAGGTTGTGCGGCGGGATGTTAGTCGCCATGCCGACAGCGATGCCGCCGGCACCATTGACGAGCAGGTTGGGAAACTTCGCCGGCAGCACCGACGGCTCCATCAGGCGGTCGTCGTAGTTGGGCTTGAAGTCGACAGTTTCCTTGTCGAGATCGTCGAGCAGATTGATAGCGACCTTCGTCAAGCGGCTTTCGGTGTAGCGTTCGGCGGCCGGGGGGTCGCCATCGACCGAGCCGAAGTTGCCTTGTCCGTCGACCAACGGAACACGCATAGAGAAATCTTGCGCGAGACGCACGAGCGCATCGTAAATGGCGAGGTTGCCATGCGGATGGTAGTCGCCCATCACTTCGCCGACGACCTTGGCCGATTTGATGTGCTTCTTGGGCGGCGTCAGCCCCAATTGGTTCATCGCGTAAAGAATGCGGCGATGCACGGGCTTCAAGCCGTCGCGCACATCTGGCAGCGCGCGCGACACGATCACGCTCATGGCATATTCGAGATACGACTTTTTCATCTCGTCCGAGATGTTAATCGGCCGGATGTCGCTCGGACCGGTTGGGCCGGGGGTGTCGCTTTGGTCTGCCAAGTGAGAAGTGTCCTGTCGGTCTGCGCCTGAGGCGCGAAGGGAGTGCGAAACGCGCCGCTGCCGGCAATTGTGGGCCCGGGTGGGGCCCCCAAATAAAGCAGACCGGCACGATCGGGCTTTGGTGCCTTATTGATAGTACATTCCAGCGTGAAAGGGCAACAAATTGAGCCCTTTGATGGCGTTTTTTCCCCAGCGCTCACAGGGCCGAAAGCCCAATATTGCGCCCGTCATATCAGGCATTTTTATACAGTTGGCGTAGTGTCACAGGCGCATGCGGCTTGCTCTTGACACATAGACCTCCTATTTGCGTTCGAGAGATGCGCTGCAGCCCGTTGCGCGCACTCAATTGCCGGATAGGGCCACGCAAGTGGGCTGGCCGCCGGACTGAAGAGGACCTCATCCCTATGCAGAAATTTCTGATCCACGCCCTAGCGGCGGTTTCGATCACGGCCTTCGCCGCCCAGACCTCCGCTGAAGAGGCCCGCATTCCCGCAGGCGTGTTCACCAACGTGCAGACGACCGATCAGTACTTGGCGCGCGATACACTCATCGGGGCCAAAGTTCATGGGCCCGATGGCAAAATCATCGGCGACATCGAAGATCTGATTATCAACGAATACAACCTCGTGACTGGTGTCGTCATGGGTACCGGCGGCTTTATGGGCATTGCCGAGAAGAAGGTTGGCGTCAATGTTCAGGCGCTAAAATTCGCCGATAAGGATGGCAAGACGGAAATCTCGCTGCCTGAAGCCACGCCTGAAGTTCTGGCCGCCGTCGAGGCCTACCAGCGCAACACCCCGAAGAAGTCACTTGTCGAACGTGCGATGGAAAAGACGCAGGAACTGACCGACAAGGCTTCGGCCACGGCAAAGTCGGCTGCAGAAGGCGCCAAGCCTGCGCTTGATAGCGCCGCTGAGAAGTCCATCGAAGCCTACGAGAAGGCCAAGGAAGCCGCCAAGCCCGCCCTTGAGGCTGCAAAGGAAGCGGTCAATAGCGCGGTCGACAAGGCATCGAAGGCCATCGATGACGCAACGGCACCGGCTACACCTGCTCCTGAGGCTCCCAAGCCTTAATCAACTTGGCTGGGGCACTTTCCAGACCAGAACACGAGGCCCCGCGGCAAAGCGGGGCCTTTTGTTTGAGCGCTTTCGATTTGCCACTAACTAACGCCGGCGCACATATGTTGACACCTCACGTCCCCTGATCCAAGCGTGCGTGAACGGCCATGTAAACTGGAGGATCTTGTGTCAATAACAGCAGGGCTGGATGTAGGCGGAGCGCACCTGAAGGTGGCGCTGACCGAATCCGGGCGCACCGTTGCTGCTGAGCAGTTTCATTGCCCGTTGTGGCAAGGCATGGACAGGCTCGACGCGGCACTGACCGCGGCTGCGCCCCTGTTGTCGCGCGCCACCCGCCACGCCATCACCATGACGGGTGAACTATCGGATCAATTTCCCGATCGCAAAACCGGCGTCATCACGCTAACCGCCCGCCTGGTGCGCGAATTTGGACCCGAGGCCAAGTTCTGGATGGGAGCGCGAGGCTTTGGCGCGGCGGCAGACGCCATGAAATATGCAAGCGACGTTGGCTCGACCAATTTTTTAGCGACAGCAGAACTGGTGGCGCGAACCCATAGCGAAGCACTTCTCATCGATTTTGGATCGACAACTGCCGACATCATTCCCATTACAGGCGCAAAGCCGGCACCGCGCGGGCTCACCGATGCAGACCGGCAAACAACAGGCGAACTCGTTTACACGGGCTATACCCGCACCGCCGTGATGGGCATCACCAACCGCGCGCCCTTCAAAGGCCAATGGGTAACTTTGGCGCGCGAATACCTGGCTACCATGGCCGACATCCGCCGCATCCTGAACCTCCTGGCCGATGACGTTGATCTGCACGCAACAGCGGATGGGCGGGGCAAATCCGTGCCCGAAAGTCTCAACCGCTTGGCCCGCATGCTGGGGCGCGATGCCAGCGAAGGAAGCTATGGCGACTGGAAGTCAGCGGCCTTTTTTGTGCGCGAGGAACAGTTGCGTTCGA
>JBEBJD010000242.1:0-20701 GCA_040080075.1 Hyphomicrobium sp.
CGCGAGCGCCAAGGCCTCGGCCAAATCCTCGTCGAGCCGCAGCTGGCGCGCGATGGTGCGCGCGATTTGCGCCACTTCCAGGCTGTGCGTCAGGCGCGTACGGTAATGGTCTCCCTCGTGGAAGAGGAACACCTGGGTTTTGTGGGTTAGCCGTCTGAAGGCCGTCGAATGCAAAATGCGATCGCGATCGCGCTGAAACGGGCTCCGGGTTGGGCACTCGCGCTCGGGATGCAGCCTGCCGAGGCTTGGAATGGCGCTCGCGGCATAGTTTGCGGGCGCGCGCTGCCCTGGGGCGAGGTCTTCGCCAAAAGTCCGGGTTATGGTCAAATTGGTCTCGGGATGGTTCATTTGAAATCTGATCTTCGAGCTGTTTTGTGAGCGGAACCGCAGATTTGGCGGTCTGCACACCAGCATTGCGCCGGTTAGGTGGTTGAATGGGCGCGCGATTCTCCTATGTAGTGTAGACTAGCACAGACGCTTGCGCGGGAAGCTGAAACAATCTCAGCCCCGGCACCCGGGGCGAACAGCGCGCTGGCGCGCAAGACAAAGGTTTACCATGGCCGAAACCACCGTTTCTCTGACCGAACGCGCCGCCCGCCGCATCAACGAAATCGCTTCGAGCGATGCCACGGCTGCGGTGCTGCGCATATCCGTCGAAGGCGGCGGCTGCTCGGGCTTCAGCTACAAATTTAACTTGGCCAGAGCTGCAGAGGCCGATGACTTTGTCGTCGAGAAAGCTGGCGCGAAAGTACTCATTGACCCGGTCTCGCTCGAATACATGGCCGGGGCCGAGATCGATTTCGTCGATGATCTGATGGGTGCATCGTTCAAGATCCAGAACCCCAATGCCACATCGTCGTGCGGCTGCGGCACCAGCTTCTCTCTGTAATCATGAAAATCGTCACCTGGAACATCAACGGGGTGAAGGCTCGACTCGAAGGCCTGAGCACCTATTTGCGCGAAGCCTCACCCGATGTTTTGTGCCTGCAAGAAATCAAGAACATCGATGATGGTTTTCCTGTCTCCGTGTTCGAAGACACAGGATACCAAATTGAAACGCATGGACAGAAAGGCTTCAACGGCGTCGCGATCGCCTCTAAGTTTCCGCTCGAAGACGTTTCACGCCGTCTACCCGGGGACGATGCGGATGAGCAGTCGCGCTACATTGAAGCCACGATTTCACTGCCGGGCGGAGCGGTCCGCATCGCATCTCTCTATCTCCCCAACGGCAATCCGATCGGAACCGACAAGTTCACTTACAAACTGGCTTGGATGGCGCGCCTGACTTCGCGTGCCAAAGTGTTGCTGGACGATGAAATGCCGGTCGTACTGGCGGGAGACTTCAACGTGATCCCCGAGCCTGCCGATGCCAAGCGCCCTGCTGCTTGGACAGGTGACGCACTGTTTCAGCCGGAGAGCCGTGCCGCGTTCCGCCAAATCATTGGCTTGGGCTACACCGACGCCGTGCGCGCCTGTGAACCCGGTCCCGGCGTCTATTCATTCTGGGACTATCAGGCTGGCGCCTGGAACAAAGACGATGGCATCCGCATCGACCATTTACTGTTATCACCACAAGCCGCCGACCGGCTGTCATCGGCGGGCGTAGACCGGCAAACGCGCGGCTGGGACAAGCCCTCGGACCACGCGCCAGCCTGGATTGAACTGGATTTGGAGGCGTAAAACGCGCCTCATGCAGCAGTGCTTACCGATCGCCGCGTGGGGCTTCGGGTTGCGTGGGTGCAAATCCCGCACCGACGTCACGCAAGGTGCCGCCACCACTAGCCGCACCAAGTGAAAATGCCGGCCGCGACGCGCCCAAGGGCGGTGAAGGGCTCTCGCCTGCTTGCTGTTCCGTGCCTTGTTGCGGCACTACAGTAGCCTCGATCTGATCGACGGGGCCAACCGGCTCGCCGTTCTTGCAAGATCGCACAGGCCCCGCGGGCAACTGCCCCAGATCGCCATGTTCGCCGTCGCTGGCCTTGCGCCCATAGCGATTGCCCCAGCCCGCAACGATGCCGCTTGCCTGTTTGCGCACGCCCGAAGCCGAACCGCAGAAAATATTCTGATAAATGTCTTCGATCCACAGGCGCTCTTGAGCCGGTGCATTTTCCTTGGCAACCGAGATCAATGCCAGAGCACGCGCCGGATCGGCCGCCATGAACTTACCCCGCCACAGCAGATCTGCTAGGAAGGCTTGCGCGCCGGCATGACCCTTCTGAGTCAGCACCGACAGCCAGTGGCGCGCCTTGTGTTCGTTGGCTTCGACGCCCTCACCCTTCAATTCCAGCTTCGCAAGTTCGAATTGAGCATCTTCGTCGTCGAACATGACGGAGGCGTGGTGCAGATATTCAATCGACCGGCCAAGGTTGGGAACTAGCCCAATCTGCGGCAGTCCGGTGCGCACATAACCTGCCAAGGCCGTGATCGACCGGCCGACATAGAATGCGCGCGGATCATTGTCGGGATCGATTTCTGCATACTCGTCGACAAGCTTCTGCAACAACACATACGCCTTGGCATGGTCCGTATAAGCGCTGGTATTGTCGGAATAGATGCGCGCCAGATAGTAGCTGGCCATGAACTCGTTTTCGCTGGCCGCGTGCTCTAGGGCCGGGATCGCGATTTCATAGTAGCCGCCTTGATAGGCACTCATACCCTGCTTCAGCGCTTCGCGCGCCGACGAAAATGCGACCGTGCCGGCATGGCCTGAGCCTGCCCCCGCCGCGAGCGGCGTCAGCACGGCACAGACCGCAATCGCAATCAGCCTAGATATCCGCATAGCATTGCACTTCCGCTTTTCCGCCAGCGTGGGTCACGGCACCGAACCGCGCCGGACCAACCTGGTCAGCAAATTTTCTGATCGCCCCGGTGGTGTAGAGATTGGCTGGGGCCTTCCAAGTCTTGCGCCGCCGTTCAAGTTCAGCCGCATCGACTTCGAGATCGATGGTGCCCTTGTTGGCGTCGATTGCAATAATGTCGCCGTTCTGAATAAGCCCAATCGGTCCACCAACTGCCGCTTCGGGGCCGACATGGCCGATGCAAAAGCCGCGCGTGGCACCGGAAAAACGGCCGTCTGTGATAAGGGCTACCTTGTCGCCAGCGCCTTGACCGTAGAGTGCGGCCGTCGTCGACAACATCTCGCGCATGCCAGGCCCGCCTTTGGGACCCTCGTAGCGGATGACCAGAACTTCACCGTCTTTGTAGTCGCGCGCTGAGACAGCCTTGAAGGCGTCCTCTTCGCAATCGAACACGCGCGCGGGTCCGCGGAATTCCAGTTTCTTCATACCGGCCACTTTTACGATCGCCCCCTCTGGCGCGAGCGAACCTTTCAATCCGACCACGCCGCCTGTCGGCGATATAGGTTTGGAAACCGGATAAACAACCTTCTGATTCGTATTGAACTTCACGTCTTCGAGATTCTGCGCAATGGTCTTGCCCGTGACGGTTAGACAGTCGCCATGCAAGTAGCCGCCTTCGAGCAGCGCCTTCATGATTTGTGGCACGCCGCCAATATCGAAGACGTCTTTGGCCACGAACTGGCCACCGGGTTTGAGGTCGGCGATGTAGGGTGTGCGCTTAAAGATTGCAGCGACATCGAAGAGGTCGAAGTCGAGGCCGATTTCGTGCGCCATGGCCGGCAAATGCAGGGCCGCATTGGTTGAGCCGCCGGTAGCCGCCACAATGGTGGCTGCATTTTCGAAGGCTTTCATAGTGCAGATGTGGCGCGGACGGATGCCATCGGCAAGTAGGCGCATGACAGCACGACCACTGTCGGCCGCGTAGTGATCGCGCGAGAGGTCGGGCGCGGGCGCGCCAGCCGAACCCGGCAAGGCAAGGCCGATGGCTTCCGACACGCAAGCCATGGTATTGGCCGTGAATTGCCCGCCGCACGAGCCCGCAGAAGGGCACGCATGGGATTCAAGATCGTGCAGTTCTTCGTCGCTCATGCGCCCGGCCGAGTGCATGCCGACACCTTCGAAGACATCGACGACCGTGACATCGCGGCCCTTGTAGCGGCCTGGCAGGATTGACCCGCCGTACAAGAACACTGACGGCACGTTGAGGCGCAGCATCGACATCATGATGCCGGGCAGAGACTTGTCGCAACCTGCAATGCCGACAAGCGCGTCATAGCAATGACCGCGCATGGTGAGTTCGATGGAATCGGCAATCACTTCGCGCGAAACAAGCGACGACTTCATCCCCTGGTGACCCATGGCGATGCCATCGGTGACCGTGATGGTGCAGAATTCGCGTGGCGTACCGCCAGCCGCATCGACGCCCTTCTTGGCGGATTGTGCTTGGCGCATGAGCGAAATATTGCAAGGAGCTGCTTCATTCCAACAACTCGCCACTCCGACAAACGGACGGTTGATCTGCTCTTCCGTCAACCCCATTGCATAATAATATGACCGATGCGGCGCACGCGCGGCCCCTTGGGTCACGTGACGGCTGGGTAACTTCGATTTGTCGAACGTCTTGGCGTCCATTGTCGTGATTTCTCTTTGGCGTTTTTGGTTGGCGTTTCTTGACGTTGGCTTTGACCACAACACGCCACAACGCCACCCATACCGGCTAAAGCCGGCCCGGGGTCACGTCAGGACACATTGATTCCAGCCTATCGTTGCGTCCCGTTTGTGGCTCAAAAGAGGCATATTTTTGAGTGTCTTGTTGCGGTTAAGCAACAATTAACATCTGCGTTGACCTCCAAGGATTCTGATGCCGCATTAGTATCCTTCGCGCCACATCGCGCGGCACCATGTCGAAGGTTGCGACATGCAAGCGACCTCATAGGAGGGGACTTCGACGGCCCGAAGGCCCAAAGCAGGCGAGTTGAAGGTTTGTTGGGCATATTGTGGGGCACGCCTACTGCAATGCCCGGAGGGCGCCTTGGCGCAATGCCCGGTGGGCATGCATTTGCCATGGTAGTACTGGACGGTAGGTGTTCCTCGGGGAACACGGCCTCGGCAACGATCCGTGCAACGGTCTTTCGTTCCATTTTACAATAGATCGCCTAAACTGGGCACCAATCGTCCGTTCCAAGAGATCCACCATGCTCGACCAAGACCTGACCACCCCGCCCAAATCAATGGCTGAGCGGTCGGCGTTACATATGTCATGGCTGCAGCCACCCGGACTTCTGGCCCTCTCGGCGACCAATTTCATCCTGCGCTTCTTGACCCTCGGGATCTATTCATTCTGGGGGAAGACCGAAGTCCGCAAACGCATCTGGTCGGCCATCCGCATCGAAGGAGAGCCGCTGCACTATACAGGTACCGGCAAAGAGCTGTTCTTGGGCTTCCTCGTCATATTCGGATTGATCCTGCTCCCTATCACTTTAACCACCTTCGGGTTGGCCATGTATTTTGGGCCGGAATCGCCCGCCAACACGATCTTTTCGCTACTCATGTATCCAGTCATTTTCATACTTATTGGCATTGGCACCTACCGTGCCCAGCGCTACCGCCTGACGCGCACCCACTGGCGCGGCATCCGCGGCGGTCTGGTGGGCAGCGATCTGCAATACGCGTGGACCTATTTCTGGTCGGCGCTCCTGTTGCCCGCGACCCTTGGCTGGATTGCACCCTGGCGCTCGACAGAGCTGCAAAAAATCCTGACCCGCGATATGCGGTTCGGCGACCGCGCCTTCACCTTCACTGCCAAGCCAGGCCCGCTCTATGGCAGCTTTTCCGTGCTATGGTTTGCAACGCTCTTCATTGTCATTGCCGCCATCAGCGTTTTGGGGTTCAACGCCGATCTGCCCACGTTCGATCCGGAGGGCATGGCTGAGGGCGAGAAAGATCCGGTCAAGGCCATCAAGTTTGTCGCGCTTCTTTATGCAGTTCTGATGTTGGCTTTCTTCAGCTACTACGTGCTCTCGGCTTGGTACCGCTCTAAAGCCATCAATCATTTTGCGGCCCACACACACTTTGAGGGAGCAACCTTCAAGTCAACCGTCACCGGCATCGGGCTCGTGCGCGTTGCCGTTGGCAATTTCTTGCTCAACGTTTTGGGATGGAGCATCGGTTTGGCCTTGTTTGCAATCCTGGTGACTCCTGTTGCAATGCTAGCCCCGGACGGAACATTTGCCAGTGGAGCCGAAGGCTTGAAATTTGCGGCAATCACAGTTGGGGTCCTGGTACTCGTCGCTTCCTCGGGATTGTTCGCACCGGTTATTCAAAGCCGGACAATGCGCTACCTCGTGCAAAATTTGAGCATCGACGGCACCGTGCCATTAGGCGATATTGCCCAAGGCGAAGCTCAAAAATTGACTCGCGGCGAAGGCTTGGCACAGGCGTTTGACATCGATGGTTTCTGACCCAGGCGCAAACGCGAACTTTTACGGCCGGTACAGCGACGGCAAAACCGCGGCCGCGACCGATGCTGAATTGAAACTTGGATCCAAGGGCATTGAGATCAAGCTGCCCTCGCAGATCATGCCCCTGGTGTGGCCCTACGAAAGCCTGAGTACCGCCGAACCGATCAGCGAATATGCCATCGACGCGCTGCTCTCGAGCACAGCCGCGCCCGGAGCCACACTATTTGCAACGGAAGGCACTTTTGCACGCCGCTTGGCGGGCAAGGCCCCGCAACTGACAGCGAAAGCCCAGCGCTGGAAGCACGCCAGGCCATGGATTGCGGCGTCGGCTTTGGTCTGTGTCATCGGGCTTGCGATTTCCATATTCGATCTGTCGCCCTCGCACGCCATTGCCACTCTGCTTCCCGATAAGGCACGGGCTAAACTGGGCAGTCATGTCATAGCATCCATGACTGGCGAGCGGCGTGTGTGCGACGACGCACGCGGCTTGGCAGCCCTCAAACGACTGACGGAAAAACTTTCCAAAGCCTCGGGCAGCCCGGCCAGTTTTCAAGTTACTGTTGTCGACTGGGGACTTCTCAATGCCTTTGCGGTGCCGGGCGAGCGCATTATCACCACACGCAAGCTGATCGCCAAAGCCGAAGGCCCCGATGAAGTCGCAGGCGTTCTGGCACACGAAATCGGCCACGGTCTTGAGATGCATCCCGAGACCGGCATTGTGCGGGCTATCGGGCTATCGGCCGCCATCGAATTGATGCTTGGCGGCTCTGGGGGAACGCTGGCCAACATCGGCGCGGCGCTGGCGCAATTGTCTTACTCACGCGACGCCGAACGCGAGGCTGATGACCATGCTCTCCGCCTGATGAAGAATGCCGGCATTGCGCCACAAGGCTTTGCCGCCTTCTTCAAGCGGATGAAAAAAGAAGAAATCGACTTCGGCGGCGATGGCACCCGCAAAGCCATTGATATGGTGAGCACGCATCCCAATACAGATGAGCGCATCGCCAAAATCGACCGTCAGGTGGCGTACCCTACCAAACCGAGCCTCTCGGATGAAGATTGGAAGGCATTGCAGGGCATTTGCGGTCCGGCCAAACCCGGCAGCGATGAAGATAGCGATGGCCAGGATGATGCCACAGCGCCCGATCCTACTCCCGGTCGCAAAGATCCATCTAAGAAGGATGCACCGGGCAAGGACAACAAGCCGGTCAAGCCCAAACCTGGCCGCGACATCTGATTTTGCATCAACCGTAGCAGCACCTGTGCGGCTTTCACGCAGGAAAAGGAACGAGCTGCCACAGTCAGGCCAGAAGTTGGCCGCAATGCCCTGGCGTTGTCGATGAATGGCCATTCAGGGAACTTTGCACCGAAGTAATCCTCGAACCGGCCGCAACTTAAAAACTGGCACCCCGTACGAGTGAGCATGCGCCTACGAACTCCCATCCTCGGATTATTTTTTGTGATTGCCGTTGTGGCGGCTTATGTGGCCGTGCCGTTTTGGACGGCCTGGTCGATCCGCGAAGCCATCAAGTCAGGCGACAGCGCCTATCTCTCACGCAAGATCGATTTTGCCGGGGTGCGCCAAACGTTGCGCCCCTCCCTGGCCCAGGCCGCCTTCGATATCCCCGATCCCGGCGCTGCGGAACCGGCACCCAAACCGGGGATTTGGAAACGCATCAAGGCCTATTGGGGAAAAAGTGCGATCGACCGTTTTGTCGACAGCTATGTGACGCCGGAAGGCCTGCCCAAGATGTTTCAATGGCGCAAGAGCTACCGCGAGGTGACGGGAACCGTTGAGTCCAGCGCACAGTCCACCCCATTCACTGCCCGCTTTGCCAAATTCTGGTCGCGCCTCAAACGCGCCGAGTTCAAATCATTGACGGCATTCGAGATCGAATTGCGCGATCAATATGATACCGGCCGCTCGCACGTCGGATTGCTCGAACTTACCGGCCTTGAATGGAAGCTCACCGAATTGCGCGTGCGCATGGCGTCGGCTGGCCCTGTGCTGGAGAGCAACGTCTCCCTCGCCACCGACCGTTAAAATACGGCACAGGCCGTCGGCTCTCAAAAACCCACGTCACGGCTCAATTGCCTTCAGTGTCAACCGTGGCGCGCATGTTCTTTGGCGATAGCGGCGACGGTGGCGCGCACATCTGCGATCCCAGTGCCCTTCTCGACGGATGTTGCCAACACCACTGGAAACGCCGCCGCATGGCGCTTGATTTCCGCCTCGGTCTCGCGGCGCACCGCCGCAATTGCGAGATCGCTGATCTTGTCGGCCTTGGTTAACACCACCTGATAGGTGACCGCCGCCTCATCGAGCAGCGTCATGATCTCGCGATCGACGGCTTTGATGCCATGACGTGAATCGACCAGCAGCATGACGCGGGCAAGGTTGGGCCGGCCACGCAAGTAGTCTTTGATGAGCGATGTCCATGCCGCCACCTTGTCCTTGGGCGCTTTGGCAAAGCCATAGCCCGGCAGATCGACGGCATAAAGCTCTTGGCCTTCGGGCAGGAAGAAATTGAGTTCCTGCGTGCGGCCCGGTGTGTTGGATGCACGCGCCAATCCATGTACGCCGACAAGTGCATTGATGAGGCTCGATTTGCCAACGTTCGAGCGGCCGGCAAACGCTATTTCCGGCCGGCCGGTGCCCGGTAAGTGCTCGAGCCCGACCACACCCTTGAGGAAGAACCAGGTCTGCGCAAACAGCCGCTGGCCGTCTGCGATTTCCTCGGCTGAAAATCCATCATCGGACATGGCAGGCAGTCTTTTTGGCGGGCATCAGCTCTTGGTTTCCTGCCCACGCCCCAACAGCCGCAAGACGGGACCAAAGATGCGCTTCATGTTGTCCAACAGGTGGATGTCGGCTCCCGCCTTCTGGCTGATATAATACTGCTGGAAGATCGACAGCAGGTTGTTCCAGGCCCAATAAATCACGAGGCCGGCAGGGAACGAGCCGAGCAGAAACGTGAACATCAGCGGCATATAGCTGAACATTTTCTGCTGGATTGGATCTGGCTGCGGCGGGTTCAGCTGCATCTGCACGAACATGGTAATGCCCATGATGATCGGCCACACGCCTATGAGCAGAAATTCAGGAACTGCAAACGGCAACAGTCCAAACAAGTTGAACAGCGATGTCGGATCGGGCGCCGACAGATCGTGGATCCATCCGTAAAATGGTGCGTGACGCATATCGATCGAAATGAACAGCACCTTATAGAGTGCGAAGAACACGGGAATCTGAATGAGAATCGGTAAACACCCAGCCAGTGGATTGATCTTCTCCTTCTGGTAGAGCTGCATCACCTCTTGCTGCTGTCGGGCCTTGTCGTCTTTGAACCGCTCTCGCAGAACTTCCATTTGCGGCTGCAGCTTTTTCATCTTCGCCATCGATTCATACGACTTGTTGGCGAGCGGATAGAATGCGGCCTTGACTAGAACGGTCACGGCCAGAATGGCGAGACCGAAGTTACCCAGGATCTGATAGAGCCAATCGAGCAAATGGTTGAGGGGGCGCGTAAAGAAGTGGAACCAGCCCCAATCGATCAGCTTGTTGAATAATTTGATGTTGTGCTTGGTCTCATAGCTCTCAACGACTTTCACCTGCTTGGCGCCAGCGTAAAGCAGCCCGTCCACCTTTTGACTCTGACCACTGGCGACCGTCACCGCAGGGCGCGTATATTCGGTGGTGTAGAGATCGGGCCGGCCTGCAACGCCTTTGCGGCCTTCGAACACCGCCACATAAGGCGCCGCTTGATCGGGGATGAGAGCCGATGCCCAGTATTTGTCGGTGATACCGATCCAGCCACCCGACTTGACGTCGAATGCTTTTGGGCCGGCTTCGTCGAGGGCCTGGGCATAGGTCACCTCTGTGAGCCCTACATCACCAGGCACACCAATCAAGCCCTCGTGCAAGACCGAGTAGCCAGTCGTGTGGGGCTTTCCGAAACGATAGAGCCGGGCATAGGGAATCAAGTCCACGCTGGCGGCCGTCTTGTTCTCGACCTCATCAGTGATGCTGAACATGTAGTCGGCGTCGACAGTGATGGTGCGATGAAACACGAGGCCGCCACCATTGTCCCAAGACATCTTGAGGGGGCTTGCCGGCGTCAACGGCCCGCTGCCAGTCGACTGCCAAAGCGTTTCTGCACCAGGCACCGCCTGCTTGGAGCCGTTAGCAGCCTGCCAGCCGTGCTCGGCAAAGTAGGCGTCGGGGGCGGCCATCGGTGACAGCAGGATAACATTCGGGCTCTTGGGATCGACCGTTTCGTGATGCTTGGTGAGTGTTAAATCGTCGATAAGGCCGCCCTTTAACGCCACCGAACCTTTGAGCGAAGGCGTCTCTATACTAACGCGCGGTGAACGGGCGAGCGCCTCTTCGCGCGTGGCCGCTGGAGCGGCGGCCGGAGCTGCTTGCTGCTGGGCTGTAACAGCAGCTGGCACCGATCCTGCCACGCCTGATGAGTTCAGATCCTGAGCGCGCTTCTTTTCGAGCTCGGCCTTTTCCTGCTGCGCCCTGATTTGCGGGGCAGCGTAGAAATAGTTCCAGCCAAACAACACCGCCATCGCCAAGGCGACAGCGAGCATCATATTCTTGGTATCGTCTGGATGCTGGCTCTGCATTAGGCCCTCAATTAAGGTCTGATAATCGATCGGACGGCGCCGCAAACAGATCCGTCCCGTTTGATCGCGCCCGGCCAACATGAACGGAAGGGGACATGGCGTCACGCAGGACGCTCATATGGCAGGGGCACTCGGACGGCATAAACCCTGTCACATGGGCCTTCGTTAAAACAAATGGATCAAAGGCACATTCATACGGACGGCTTGTCTCTTACTTTCTCTGGGCGAGGGTGATGCACGCGTTGCAGAGCCTGTTCAAGGGCTTTCTTCAATTGGGAAAACTCGCGGGCATGCGCCGCCGCCCTTGCAATCAAGACATAGTCGTGGTTTGCGCGGGCCGCGTTTTCATCCATTGCCTGCACGGCGGCCTTCAAACGGCGGCGCATGCGGTTGCGCACCACTGCGTTGCCCATGGCCTTGGTAACGGTAAAACCAAAGCGCGGACCAGTGATGCCGTCCCGCGCCGCCGGATCGCGGGGCTTGGTCTCGAGCGCGAAACAGTCACACGCCCAGCGTGTGCCGCCGCGAAGCCGCAGGAATTCCGCTCGATTCTTCAGTGTTTGCAGCTTCATGGCCAAAAAGCCCTGGCCATTTCTGGCCAAGGCTCTCAATTCTAGCATATTCCCTGCTAGGCCCTGGTCGGGCCGGGCGAAAAACTAGGCCGAAAGGCGCTTGCGGCCCTTGGCGCGGCGGCGCGACAGCACTTTGCGGCCACCTGTGGTTTCCATGCGGGCGCGGAAGCCGTGGCGGCGCTTGCGCACGAGTTTGCTAGGCTGATAAGTGCGCTTCACGAGCGTAACTCCGTCGAAATGGCGTCTTAAAAAGAGGGTTGCACCAGCATTCCGGCTGTGAACACGCTCCAGGTGTCTGAAGAACCGGGCTTATAGGGTTTCGACCGCTTCAAGTCAATCGCGCACGGCCCTGGTGCCGCCGGACCTTGGGCGCTCGCCCTTCCGGGGGTCCCCAGGATACGATGCCCCTTCCCATCACCACAATTAATTATACCCTGGGCGCAATATCATGGCTAAGCCCAAGGCGAAACTTCGCCGCCAGCCTCGCGTAAGGTGATCATGACTGCACGAGTCGCGCTGCCATGGCGCAGGCGCGGAACCAGTTTACGGAGACAACAGATGCGGCGAGATGTCCTGCACGTTTTGAAGCAGCCGGAATGCCCGCCATGCCCAAAGACGCGCCCGCTGTCCCCGCTTTGGGGTGTGATCGCGCTTGTCCTGAGCGTGTTCTCCATGGCCCCCGTATCGCGGGCGCAAGGCATCGAAACCTTTGTTCAGGCCCCATATACCGAAGACTCTACCAGGATCGTCGACCACAGTGTCTGGGATGGCTTGCTCAAGACTTACGTCGTTGCCGGACCAGACGGTCTCAATCGCGTCGCGTATGCAAAATTCAAGTCCAGCGGCAGCGCAGCGCTTGCGGCCTACATCAAGTCGCTCGAAGACTCCGGCCCGGCAAGCCTTGGCCGCAACGAGACCTTTGCCTACTGGGCAAACCTCTACAATGCCAAGACAGTGGATATCGTTCTCAACGCTTATCCGGTTGCCTCTATCAAGGACATCAACCTGGGCGGTGGCCTGCTGGCGGCAGTCACCGGCGGTCCGTGGAAGGCCAAGACGTTGACCGTCAAAGGCGTCAGTCTGAGCCTCGACGACATCGAACATGGCATCCTGCGCCCGGTCTTCAAAGATCCGCGCGTGCACTATGCGGTCAACTGCGCGTCAGTGGGCTGCCCCAATCTTTCCAGCGAAGCCTTCACCGGCGCCAAGCTCGACGCCCAGCTCAACGCGGCAGCATCCGCATACATCAATCATCCGCGAGGGATTCGTGTTGAGGGCGGAGAGGTCACGGCCTCATCCATCTTCGATTGGTTCCAAAAGGATTTCGGCGGCAGCGAAGCCGGAGTTCTGGAGCATATCCAAACCTATGCCGGTCAAGCATTGAAACAGAAGCTCAAAGGTATCACCAGCATCTCCGATTTTGGCTATGACTGGTCTCTCAACGACGCAGTGGCCCCTAAGCCTTAATGCAAACACGGTGTCATCATGACTATCAGTTCATTGAAACGCTGGTTGCCTTTGATTGCTCTGGCCGGGGCGATGGTTCTGGCGCGCGCTCTCGGCCTCCACGAATACTTGAGTTTCAAGACCATCGGCCTCAACTACGACAGTTTGCAGGGTTTCATCGCCAGCAATCTAGCAGCCGCCATTGGCCTCTATATGCTGATTTACGTGGCTGTCGTGGCGCTCTCGCTGCCAGGCGGACTTTTTATGACACTTGCGGGAGGACTGCTGTTTGGCTGGAAAATTGGCGCACCTGCGACCGTCATCGCTGCCACTATCGGCGCCACGCTCATTTTCCTGATAGCCAAGACCTCCTTCGGCGAGACCATGGCCGCCAAGGCCGGTCCGTGGCTTGCCAAACTCAAAGACGGCTTTAACGAAAACGCACTGAGCTATTTGTTGTTCTTGCGCCTGGTGCCCGCATTCCCATTCGTCGTGGTCAATCTGGCTCCGGCCTTGCTCGGCGTGCCACTGCGGACTTATGTGCTTGGCACCTTCCTGGGAATCATTCCAGGCACCACGGCGTTTTCGGTTGCTGGTGCGGGCCTTGGCAGCGTAGTCGCCAGTCAGAATGCGATCTATAAGGAGTGCCTTATCAAGAACCCCGGCCCCGCTCCCGAAACAGCCTGCCCCTACACGATTGACACGAGCGCATTGATCACCAAGGAGCTACTTGCAGCCTTCGCGCTTCTAGGCCTCATCGCCCTTATCCCGATCGCCTTAAAACGCTGGTCACCTGCCAAGGCGTAAGTCGCGGCATAAGGCCAAGTATTTTTCACCACTCTTCTCTTTACCTATGCGAGGACACATGACCGCCCCGTCAGAAACGCAAAGCAGCGAAATCATCAATGCGGACATTTGCGTCATTGGAGCGGGGTCGGGCGGGCTATCGGTTGCAGCCGCGGCCGCTGCGTTCGGCCAAAAAGTTGTTCTGATCGAAAAACATAAAATGGGCGGCGATTGCCTCAACTACGGCTGCGTGCCGTCCAAGGCTCTGATCGCGGCGGGCAAGCGCGCCCAAGCCATGCGCGGCGCTGACCAGTTCGGCATTATGGGCGTTGAACCGGCCATCAATCACGCCGCCGTCCATGACCATGTGCATTCCGTGATCGCCGCGATTGCCCCCAACGATAGCGTGGAGCGCTTCACCGGCCTTGGGGTGCGCGTCATTCAAGCATCTGGCAAGTTCAAGGACAAACGCACAGTCGTTGCAGGTGAGAATACCATCAACGCGCGCCGCTTTGTAATCGCCACCGGTTCGTCACCCGTTGTGCCCCCCATTCCCGGACTCGATAGCGTCGCCTATTTTACCAACGAGACGATTTTCAACAACGGCCAGAAGCTCGATCACTTGATCGTCATCGGCGGCGGACCGATTGGGTTGGAGATGGCCCAGGCTCATCGCCGCCTTGGCAGCCGCGTCACCGTTCTCGAAGGCTTCAGCGCGCTTGGTAAGGACGACCCCGAACTGAGTTCAATCGTCTTGAAGCATTTGCGGGCCGAGGGCATCGACATTCGCGAAGGCGCGATGGTTGAACGGGCCGCCGGCGGCATGGGAAAGATATCCGTCACCATCAAGACGGCTGCCGGTTCTGAGACGGTCGAGGGCACGCATCTCTTGGTCGCGGCCGGGCGCAAGCCCAATATCTCAGATCTCAATCTTGAGGCCGCACGCATCAAATTCGACAAACGCGGCATCAGCGTCGACAAGGGTTTGCGTACATCGAATAGCCGCGTCTTCGCCATCGGCGACGTGACAGGCGGATTGCAGTTCACCCACGTCGCTAACTATCACGCCGGCATCGTCATCCGCCGCGCATTGTTCCGGCTGCCCGCCAACACCAACAATGCACTGGTGCCGTGGGTCACGTTTACCGAACCCGAGCTTGCCCACGTTGGCCTCACTGAAGCGCAGGCGCGCGAGGCCAAACTTAAGATCAATGTGTTGCGCTGGCCATATCACGAAAACGACCGCGCCCAGGCCGAGCGCGTCATCGAGGGGCACGTAAAAGTAGTGACCGCCAAGAGTGGCAAGATCCTCGGCGCCACGATCGCGGGCGAACACGCGGGCGAGCTTATCCAGATCTGGGCGCTAGCCGTTTCCCAAGGCCTCAAGGCCAAGGCCATGGCCGAGTGGATCTCTCCCTATCCGACGCTCGGCGAAATCAACAAACGAGCCGCCACCCGCTTCTTCGCCACGGCACCTTCAAACCCCTTCGTTCGCCGCTTGATCGGGTTCCTGGCGAAGTTCGGGTGAGGGGCGGCGCGATCAGCGCCAGCCCCAGCAACCCATTTAGAACGGCACGCTCAGCTTAGCGGCGCCGCCGTGCTGGGTGGTTTCCTCGCCAAACTGGCCATCGTACTGCAGGCGAAGCACAGTGCCGCTGGCGCCGATGAAGTCGACGCCCGCACCAACGTCTGCCACTACATCATCGATCTCAGTGGTGATCGAAAACGGGGCCACTCCACCGGCCGCATCGGCAAAGCTGGCCGTGGTGATGAACTCGTTGGTATCGAGCCAGGTTACGCCACCCTTGACATAGGGCCGCGCGATGCCTCCACCAGCTATGGCAAATTGCGATCCCAGCTCCAGCACCGGCGAGACAGCAACCACCGTGCCATCGCTGCCGTTCACGTTGAGGGCAATGCCGCCCGAGGCGCTTTCCGAATAGCCATCGCGTGAAAGATGCGTGGCCGCCACGTCGATCTGCGGTTTCAGATACCAAGTGCCGAAGCTCGCCAGGTATGCCGCCGTGAAGCGGCCTCCGAAGAAATTGGTATCGGTGTCCGATTTGGCCGTCGCACTAAACCCGCCAAACGAAACACTGCGCTCGTTATCTGTCCAGCCCTTGCCGCCGGTGACGCTCGCCGCCAACAGCCACGGACCAGGATTGTATTTGAGCACAGCACCCAGATGCAGACGGTCGCCCTCGGATGAGGCATTGCTTGCCGTCTTCAAGTTGGTGTCTTCGATGCCGATGCCCGCACCGATACGCCACGGGCCGCCGGCATCAATCTGGGCGCCGCCCGAGAAGAACGTCGCGGCTTCTTCAAATCCAACCTTGTTGGCGCCGCCGTCGTTTTCGAGACGGCGGGCGTTGGCACGCGCCCAGATGCACTGGCCCTCATGAATGAAGGCGTTCGCGTCGCCCTGTTCGCCGGCCGTGCGGCACGACAGAAGCTGGCCGCCGAACGTCGCGCCCGTCGAAAAGGCCGAGGAGAACGCGCAGCCGTCGCCTTGCGGGGCCAGCTGATCGAGCGCGCTGGCGAGGCCGGCTTGTGTTGGCACCGTGAGCAATGCTGGCACGAAGCCGGGCGAACCGCCATCGCCCACAATTTCGTTGAGCGTCGTGCCGACTGCGGTTTGGTTCAGCGTGAGACCTGTGAGCCCAACCCCAGTTGGGGTGAAGTCGATCACGGCCTTGAGATCAACATCCTTAGCCCCCACCAGCAGCGTGTAACCGGCGGCTGCCGTGTCGGTCACGACCAGGCCATTGTCTGTCACGGTGTAGGTCGAGGTGATGATATCCTGGAAGGTCTTGGTCAGGCCCTTATTGGCCGAGTTTGATTCTGGGAAGTTCAGCGCATTGACGACGACCCTGCCGGCGAGTACCGCGGTACCTCCACCAATAAAGGAACCTATTACCTGGAGCTGATCAGAACTGCCAGCGCCCGCATTGCCCGTCCAATCGGCATCGATCTTGAGCACGCCGGTTGACGTTTGCACGTAGTGACCGTAGAGCGCCGTCTGCTTGATAGCACCATCGCCGCCGGGCGAAACTGTGCCAGCGTTGGTCAGAGTGCCGGTGTAATTTAGAAAAGCGGATTTACCGGAATTGAACACGCCACCAGCGAGGTTGTTGAACCCGCTGCCAGAACCGCCATGAACAACAATGTCGCCAGTAACTGTTCCGGCATTGTTGATCGTGGCGCTGCCCGCGTTGGCCCTGATGAGGAGGGCCGCGGCGCCGGCATCCAACGCGGTGACACTGCCCGTGCTCGCAATATTGATGGATACGTTGCCGGACCCACCGAAGGCGCTTGTGGCGTGGATGCCGTAACAATTAATGCCCGTCGCCGTGATCGCTGCGGACGATGTAATTACTAGGTGCTAGGGACCTGACACCGAAAATTGCACGGCCGGCGCGCCGGCGGCATCGAATGTCCCCGTACAATTGACAATCGTGGTGCCCGGCATCGTTAGGGGATCGACGCCTCATTGTCCGCTTATTGCGAAGGCTGGCGCCGGCGCAAGAAATTGCACAGAGCCAAGAATTGCGGCAGAGCCCCACAAGAGCCTTCGCAACCGGGCGGCGGGAGACGCGGCCGTTTTCGCCGTCAATGTATCCGCACAAACTTTCCGCCCAGAAATCCCCGCCATCGTCCCCGCTCCACTTTTTTCCCCACCCACAACACAGGTTTGCCGCCGGTCAGAAAAACAGCGGGAGCGCCCAGTGTTGCGCTGGCTAAACGGTGAAGTGATTCGGCGTGCAAAGAGTTAACAGCCGTTATCAATTGGTGATTAGGGTATGATTTCACGCGAGCGCTGGCGCCAAGCCCAAACACGCGGAAGAGGGAGGCAATATGGAGCGGATGACTTCACAATTTGGCTCGATGGGTTCGTGACGCCGGCTCGTTGGCGACCGAGTCTGTTAGCGACCATCCGGCATTTCACGCTATAATGTTAGGGCGGCAGTAAAATCTTCGCCTCCGTGCTAGAGCGCTTTGCGATCTGATGGAATCAGATCGGCGCTCTAGGCTATTATTTTGTCGCATTTTCTACGAAGAACCGGGATCCACTTCTTCGGAAAATGCTCTAACCGTTGCGAGCGCCGCCATATTTTTTCCTTGAGGACCCCTTGCCGCCAACCCTTCCCGAACCCCAAGCACCCCTGACCCTTTCTTCGGCACGTCATGCGCTGAAAGAAAAGTTGGGGCTGCCGTGGCGCGTGCCGGGTAACTTTCAGCACAGCTGGAGCGGTCTCAAACTACCGGCCAAATTGCTGCTGCTGACCGCGCTATTCGTCATGCTGATTGAAATTCTAATCTTCCTTCCGTCCATCTCGGCCTTCCGCATCGGCTGGCTTAACGACCGCCTGAATGCATCTTATGTGGCGATGCTGGCGGCGGACGCTTCACCGGGACATAGCGTGCCACCAGCGCTGCGCAACGAGCTGCTGCGTAACGGTTTGATCCGGGCCATCGCCGCGCGCCGGGGTGGCGCCCGCCATCTGATCCTTCCGCCCGTCAGCGCGCTTGAAATTTCCGCCAGCTACGATTTGCGCGACGACCCCAGTCTTAGTTTGGGCCAGGCCACGGGGGTCTGGCTTGGACGCATTCGCGATGCGTTGGAAGTGTTCATTGCCTCCGATGATCGCACGCTGCGTGTCACAGGATTGCTGGGTCCGCGCTTTGACGACGTGCTCGAGATCGTACTGCCGGAAGAGCAGCTAAAAAAAGCAATGGTCAAGCATGCTCTCAATATCATCTGGCTGTCTGTCATCATTTCTCTAACGACTGCGGCGCTCGTCTATTTTGCCCTCAACCGGCTCCTGGTACAGCCCATGATGCGCTTGTCGCGCAACATGCTGCAGTTCAGCGAAAGCCCGGAAGACCCATCTCGCATTATTGTGCCATCTGAGCGTGGCGACGAAATAGGCACGGCGGAACGCGAACTTGCCCACATGCAGCGCCAGCTCGCCCAGGCTCTGACGGAAAAAAACCGCCTCGCACAACTGGGATTGGCGGTTGCTAAGATCAGTCACGATCTGCGCAATATGCTGGCCAATGCCCAGTTGATTTCAGACCGCTTGACGGCCCTGCCCGATCCAACCGTGCAGCAGTTCGCACCAAAGCTCATTGCCTCGCTTGACCGGGCTATCAATTTTTGCACCGACAGCTTGAAGTTTGGCCGCACCGAGGAAATGCACCCGCGCCGGGATCTGATGCGCTTAAAACCTGTGGTCGAAGAGGCTGGCGAAGGTTTGGGACTTCCGCGCGAGCCATCTTCCACACAAGGCTCCGCGACCGGACATCTTGCCCGCGACGTGCCGATTGGCTGGGACGTCGAAATGGACGAAACGCTGATGGTCGATGCCGACCACGAACACCTGTTTCGCGTGCTCAGCAATCTGGTGCGCAATGCCGTGCAGGCCATTGAACATCAGGGCGCTGGAACCAAGGGCCTCATCAAGGTCAAGGCTCAACGCGAAGGGCGCAAGGTCGCCATCGAGATCAGCGATAATGGACCGGGCATTCCAGAACACCAGCGCACTAACCTCTTCAAGGCCTTCCAAGGCTCGACCAAGAAGGGTGGCACGGGCCTGGGGCTGGTGATCGCTGCAGAGCTTATTGCCGCGCATGGCGGAACGCTGCGCTTGGCCGATACGCCTACAGGCGCCACGTTCCGCATCGAATTACCCGACCGGGTCGTCTGACCGGCCCGATTGGCAGGACAAGGGAGAAGACACGGGCGTCCTGTAGTGTAGAGCCGCCCCTCCCCTTAGATTGCTGGGCGCGCGCCCCAGATTACCAGGGGCACTCCCTCATTCCCTGGGGCGACAAAGGCCCTTGCGTTGCCCCTCACCAGCGACTAGTAATGCCGCCTCACCGCAGACCGGCACGTCGTCCGGTCAGCCCAACCGTTGGGTTAGGTGGCACGCGCCCGTAGCTCAGCTGGATAGAGCATCAGACTACGAATCTGAGGGTCGGACGTTCGAATCGTTCCGGGCGCGCCAATAAATTCAGAGACTTAGCTGATTTTGTCTCAATTATTTGCACTGATTTTGCACCCGTTTTTTTGGCGGTGTCAGCTTCTTCACATGCTTTGTCAGCGTAAGCTTTCCTGTGGACATATGCCTCTCGCGGTTCGCAGAATGCGGGTCTCTTCGGCTATATCGCGTTCATGGAAAATCTTGCTGAACTTCTGAAACTACTCTTCGAGAAGGGTAGTTGGCTTGCAGGCGTGGCGTTGGTCGGCCTCGCAATAACGATTGCACGCTGGCTTGGCTTCTTGGATGACGTTGATAAGAACGCCCTCCACGCGGTGTACCTCGTATCGGCCGTATGTGCCTCAGTACTCTTGACGGGGGGAGTCGTAAGTCTGTGGAAGCACCTAAAAGACAAGCGCAAGGAAAACGGGAAACTTCAGGAAATTCGCAAAAAAGCGGTTGCTAATTTTCCTACACTTCCACCCGACTATTTAAAGAGTCTCGCGTGGATGTACGCCTTCAACCGCCGGACTGTGTCGGTCGATATCTATGCGGAAGTTCTCGAAACACTTTCCCAACAGGGATATTTGGAGCGAGATTTTCCAGAAGAGTATCACGTTGTAAAAACTTACACGGTCACAGATGAGATTTGGGCTGAACTAGAAAAAGCGGACCGAACAGAGCTAAAGAGGAATTTCCGTGAGAATGAACCGCCTTGGTTAGACGCAAGTTGGCGCATTTAAGAGGCGTTTAGACTTTTACTACGTCGTGGCTTTTGATTGATGGGCAAGGACGGGCTCGAACCGCCTCAATAGCCTATAGCCTACAGGCCGCGCTGCCATGTTGCGCTACTTGCCCAATTTTGCCGATATTCTTTCGGGTCTTTTATGTGACGTTTTCCCGTCCCGAGCTCAGAACTCCACGTCACTCTCGGTCAATTTCGATTTCACCCTCGGCTTTGCCAA
>JBEBJD010000092.1:0-4754 GCA_040080075.1 Hyphomicrobium sp.
CTTGTTGCCCGCTCGGGCGAACCCTTCATCCGCCAAGCGATCCGCCAAGCGGTCAAACTGCTCGGCGATCAGTTCGTGTTCGGCCGTACCATTCAGGATGCAGTCAAACGCGCCAAACCGTTCGAGGCGGAAGGCATCCGGTTGTCGTACGACATGCTGGGCGAAGCGGCGCGTACCGAAAAAGACGCCAAGCGCTACTTCGACCGTTATATGACGGCTGTTGACGTAATCGGTCAGGCTGCTGGCCCGCTGAAAACCAAGCATACCGAAGAGTTGGCCGGACGGCCCAGTTTGTCAGTGAAGCTATCCGCGCTGCATCCCCGGTTCGAGTCCGGCAAGGAGCAGAGGCTACTCACCGAATTGGCCCCGCGCGTACTCACGCTGTTGCGTGCCGCCCAGGACGTTGGTTTGGGCGTTACCATCGATGCCGAAGAACAAGACCGGCTAGAGCCGACGCTCGATATATTTGCGACGGCTTATTTGCATCCGTCGCTGGCCCACTATCATGGCTTGGGTATTGCGGTTCAGGCCTATGGCAAGCGCGCAATACCGGTGTTGCGCTGGTTGCGCCGGTTGTCAGAACAGACCGGCAAGCGTATCCCTATCCGCCTGGTCAAGGGTGCCTACTGGGACAGCGAAATAAAGTGGGCGCAAGAACGCGGCTTGCCCGACTATCCGGTGTTCACGCGCAAGCTCAATACCGATGTCTCGTATCTCGCAGCGACGCGCCTGCTGCTGTCTGATCCCAAGGCATTCTATCCGCAGTTCGCCACTCATAACGCGCACACGTTGGCAGCGGCGTTCGTGGCAGCGGGCGGCTCCGCCTACGAGTTCCAGCGTTTGCATGGCATGGGCGAGGCTCTTTATGCACAGGTGACGGGACCTGGTACGCTGTCGCGGCCAGCGCGCATCTATGCGCCCGTCGGTGATCACGAAGACCTGCTGGGATATCTCGTACGCCGCTTGTTGGAAAATGGCGCCAATACCTCGTTCGTCAACAGGCTGGCTGACGATGAAGCCCCCGTTTCCCAGATCATCCGTGATCCCGTCGAGGCTGCCGAACGCGAACGCACGGAAGTGGCGGCAGTTAAGCTCTTGCCCCGCCCACGCGAACTGTTTTGGCCCGAGCGGAAAAACTCGGCCGGCCTGGCGCTGACCGATCCGGTGACGCGCGAGACGCTGATCAACGAGATGACGGCCGCGATCACGCCTTCGTTCGCTGTGGGACCAATCATCAATGGTGATGTGACCAGCGGCGGCGACGGGGCGCCCCTTGTGGTGTGTCCCCACGATAACCGCGAGCGGCTGGGAACTGTGCGGGTGGCAGCACCGGCGCATGTCGAGGTGGCGCTACAGTCTGCAACGGATGCGGCTCATGCATGGGAACGTATGGGTGCGCTTGCCCGTTCGAAAATTCTCGAGCAGGCCGCTGATTTGTTCGAGCGTGACCGAGTGCGTCTGATGGCGGTGATTGTGCGCGAGGCTGGCAAGACGCTTAGCGGCGCGCTGGGCGACGTGCGCGAAGCCGTCGATCTGCTGCGCTACTACGCTCTTGAGGCGCGCCGGGTAATGAGCGAGCCGCTGTCGCTGGCAGCGCCAACGGGTGAAACCAACACGCTGGAATACCGCGCGCGGGGCCCTATCGCATGCATCAGTCCTTGGAACTTCCCGCTAGCCATTTTCACTGGCCAGATTGCGGGCGCCTTGGCTGCTGGAAATCCGGTGCTGGCCAAACCCGCACCTCAGACGCCAGTGACGGCGTTTTTGGCCACCCAGCTTCTGCACGAAGCGGGCGTGCCCAAAAACGTCTTGCATCTGTTGCCGGGCGGTGCCGCCGTTGGCTCGGCTCTGATCAAAGATCAGCGCATCAAGGGCGTGGTGTTTACGGGTTCCAATGAGACCGGTTGGGCCATCCAGAAGGCGCTGGCCGATCGCCGGGGCGCGATGGTGCCGTTTATTGCCGAAACCGGCGGGCTCAATGCCATGATTGCCGACAGCAGCGCCTTGCCCGAGCAGGTGGTGCGCGATGCCGTCCGATCGGCGTTTGACAGCGCCGGGCAGCGCTGTTCGGCGGCGCGCGTCCTGTTCGTGCAATCGGAAATCGCCGATCGCACAATCGGTATGCTGACCGGGGCCATCGAAGCGCTCGATACCGGAGATCCGTTCGATTACGCGACCGATATAGGGCCGGTCATTGACGCCGCCGCGCAGGATCGATTGGAATCCCATAAGGTGCGGATGCAGGCAGAGGGGCGTCAGCTTGCCGACCTGGTGATGCCAGAGAACTGCCGTCAAGGGACCTATGTCACGCCCGCCGCCTATGAGATCGACGGCATCAGCCGGCTTGGCTCGGAAGTCTTTGGCCCCATTTTGCATGTTATCAGGTTCGAGCGCGGCCACCTCGACAAAGTGGTGTCTGAGATCAACGCGACCGGATACGGGCTGACACTCGGGCTGCACAGCCGTATTGAAGCGGTTGCAGATTATGTGGCGGAATATGCCCGCACCGGCAATCTTTATGTAAACCGGGCTCAGATTGGCGCGGTGCCGGGCGTTCAGCCGTTTGGTGGCGAGGGTCTGTCGGGCACGGGACCCAAGGCTGGCGGTCCGAACTATGTGCTGCGCTTTACCACCGAGCGCGTGCGCTCTACCGACATCACCGCCACGGGAGGTAACGTGCCGCTGCTGGTTCGTGATACGCTGGGGAATGGTTAGGAACGAAGGCCGCTATGCCCCGCATTGTTGAGACCATTATCACCACCATGAACGCCGCGGGCGAGGTGCACATTGCGCCGCTGGGCCTGATCGAAGACGGCGAGCATTGGATCATCGCGCCCTTTAAGCCATCGCGCACGCTCGACAATCTGGTGGCCAATCCGTTCGCGGTGGCAAGCCATACCGATGATGTGCGCGTCTTTGCCGGTTGCCTCACGGGGCGCCGCGATTGGCCCGTTAAACCCGCAATCAAGGGCAAGGGCGTTTATCTCGCCGGCGCCTTGTCTCACTGGGAATTGGCCGTCGATCATGTCAAGGACGATGGCGAGCGGCCGCGTTTTTCGATGCGCACGATCCACGCTGTTTCGCACGCGCCCTGGGCCGGGTTCAATCGTGCTCAGGTCTCGGTCCTGGAACTTGCTGTGCTCTCGACACGGCTCGCAATGCTGCCGCCGGGCAAGCTTGACCAGGAAATCAAGTATCTGGAGATTGCCGTCTCCAAGACGGCCGGGCCGCGCGAACTCGAAGCCTGGAGCTGGCTCATGGACCGGGTCGATGCCTGGCGCCGCGGCGACAAGGATGCGGCCAAGAAACTGTGAGCAATGTGCAACCGCGGCCCTTTGAGAAGACCGGGCTAGGGTCGTTCCGGCCTTAGTTGAATAGTGGAACGACCCTAGCTCTTTGTTTTGCCGTGCTTCTTGCCGGGAAAACCGCTCACACTTTTCCCGGAAGCACTCTGTTTTGCCGTGCTTCTTGCCGGTGAGAACCGCTCACACTTTTCCCGGAAGCACTCTAGGCCCTAAAGCCCCTGGGCCCGTTCGCCCCATTGAATTGCGCGGTTTTCACCTTTAGAGGCGGGACAGAACAATTGGGAGGCGCACCGCGTCATGGATTTCGATAAGCTCAAAATTACGGATACGATTTTTGTTGCCGGCAAGCGGGTTCTGGTGCGCGCCGATTTGAATGTGCCCGTGCAAGACGGCGTGGTGTCGGATGCCACGCGCCTGTCGCGGCTGGTGCCAGGCTTGCAAGCACTTATGGCGCGCGGCGCCCGTGTGATTGTGCTGTCGCATTTTGAGCGTCCCAAGGGGCGTGATCCGAAGCTGTCTCTAAGGCCCATCGCGGCCAAACTCGGCGAACTGCTGGGTGCGCCCGTCGCCTTTGCCGATGATTGCATTGGTGCGGCAGCCGAAGTGACGGCGCTATCGCTCAAAGATGGTCAGGTCGCGGTGTTTGAAAATCTGCGCTTTCACAAGGGTGAGGAAAAAAACGATGCGGCCTTCGCGGCTGAGCTGGCGCGCAATGGCGATGTTTTCGTGGGCGATGCTTTTTCGTGCGCGCATCGCGCACATGCCTCGACTGATGCCATCACGCGGCTGCTACCGTCCTATGCTGGCCCGCTGATGATGCAGGAAATCAATGCGCTCAAAACCGCGCTTGAAGTTCCAAGGCGCCCCACTGCCGCCGTCGTGGGCGGGGCAAAGGTCTCGACCAAGATTCCGATCCTCACCAACTTGGCATCTAAGGTCGACAAGATCATCATCGGCGGCGGCATGGCCAACACATTCTTGCAGGCGCAGGGCATTGATGTCGGCAGGTCATTGTCCGAGCCTGACTTCCATGCCACGGTTCACGAAATTCTGGAGGCGGCCAAGACAAAGGGTTGCGAAATCGTGCTGCCAACCGATGCCGTCGTGGCGCGCGAGTTCAAAGCCGGGACCGCGGCCAAGGTTGTCGATATCGGCCATGTCCCCGCCGATGCCATGATCCTGGATGCTGGACCCAAATCCGTTGAGCACATGATGGCCGTACTGAGCCAGTGCAAAACAGTTCTATGGAACGGCCCGCTCGGCGCCTTCGAGATTGCCCCCTTTGGGGAGGGGACGTTCGCACTCGCCCGCGAAGCAGCACGGCTCACCAAGGCCGGAACGCTCGTTTCTGTGGCCGGTGGCGGCGATACCGTCTCGGCTCTCAACGCGGCCGGCGCGGCGGCCGATTTCACCTATATCTCAACGGCGGGCGGGGCGTTCCTTGAATGG
>JBEBJD010000177.1:0-4753 GCA_040080075.1 Hyphomicrobium sp.
AAGTGAAATTGGCAAGATCGGCATGTCGCTTGCGACCATTGAAGCCGAGCCGCCGCGGCTCAAAGCTGAAACCACCCGCATCGTCCGGCTGTTTGCGAGAGCGGGCCCCATAGTCTGCTCTCTGGCCGTGCTATTGCAGCTCGTGACAGGACATGGCTGGCTGCAGGCACTGCTCGCTGGCATTGCCTTAGGAATGTCGATGCTGCCAGAGGAATTTCCTCTGGTCCTGACTGTCTTCATGGTCATGGGCGCTTGGCGCCTGTCGCAAGCCCGCGTTCTCACCCGGAAGGCAGCGGCCATCGAAGCCCTGGGCGAGGCAACGGTGTTATGCACAGATAAAACCGGTACGCTGACTGAGAACCGGATGGCTATCGCCATCCTGCAGCTTCCAAGTGGTGAGCGCCTCGACATCCGGCAGCTCTCGGCCGCCACTTCGCCACAGGCATTTCATGACCTGGTAACAGCCGGTGCCTTGGCTTCTCAAGCGGAACCTGTCGATCCCATGGACGTGGCGTTTGTCGCCTTTGCAGACCGCCATAAGGTTGCGGGCCGGACCCTACGTGGAAACGGGAGACTTGAACGCTCGCATGGCATCACGCCCGCCCTATTGGCCGTAACCAATGTCTGGCGCCACGATCATGGTGGAGATGAACTGGCGGTTGCGGCTAAGGGAGCGCCAGAAGCTATAGCCACTTTGTGCCGGTTGTCCCGCGATGACAGCAAGCTTATCAACACGTATGCCGAGGACATGGCGCGAGAGGGCTTGCGAGTTCTCGCAGTTGCCAAAGCTACCGCGAGGTCAGGGGAACTGCCCGATACGCCGCACGGCTTTGATTTCACGTTCCTCGGACTTGCCGGCCTTGCCGATCCGCTGCGAGCCAATGCGGCGGAAGCCGTCAAGCAATGCAAGAATGCCGGTATTCGCGTGGTCATGATAACCGGCGACTATCCCGCCACTGCACTGGCCATTGCCCGTGCAGCAGGGATCGACGCATCTGAAGCTGTAAACGGAACCGAGATAGAAAAGCTAGACGCGGCAGAACTTCGCGAGCGGACCCGGCACAGTTGCGTATTTGCACGCATCACACCGTCGGAAAAACTTCGCATCGTCGAAGCGTTGCAGGCCAACGGCGAAATTGTTGCCATGACAGGAGATGGCGTCAACGATGCTCCATCTCTCAAGGCTGCCCAGATCGGCATCGCCATGGGGGGACGCGGCACGGATGTAGCCAGGGAAGCTTCGTCACTTGTCCTGCTGGACGACGATTTCGGATCTATCGTGCGAGCCATCCGGCTGGGCCGCCGGATCTTCGATAATCTTTGCAAAGCCATGGGGTTTATTCTGGCGATCCATGTGCCGATCGCTGGTTTGGCATTGCTCCCACTTTTTTTTGGTTTACCGCCGATCTTGGAGCCCGTCCATATTGCCTTCCTGGAACTTATCATTGATCCAATATGCTCCATAGCCTTTGAGAACGAGCCAGAAGACAAGTCGCTCATGTGCCGCCCGCCACGCGCGGCATCAAGCCCACTGCTGCCATTCAACAAATTCATTTGGGGTCTCGTTCAAGGCGCGATGGCACTGATCGCCGTAGCAACCGTATTCGTTGTTTCCATAAACTACGGACTGGCTGCGGACGAGGCTCGCGCTGTAACCTTTGGCTCTTTGATTGCATCAATCATTGCCCTCGTGCTCGTCAACCGGACATTCGAGGCTTCGGTCATTTCGGCATTTAAGCAGCCAAATCCGACACTCTGGGTAGTGATCGCCGCCGCCACAGCTATTTTTGCCGTGACCTTGCGGTGGCCGCCCGCGCGCAGAATGTTCGATTTTGGCGCCTTCCACTTACACGACATTCTTATTTCTTGCGGTGTTGGCCTGGCCCTGCTTGTCTTGCTGGAGGCAATGAAGTTGGTCTACTTAAAGCGCGAACATGTTCCAGCCGCAAGCCAAGCTTGATCAGAATCAATTCTGAATGCAGGGAACTTTTATAGCGTTAGCGGCCTTGTTGTGATCGAGAGGACTGAAACTCATGATAGAGAATGTAGGAACGTACGACCGGGCTCTGCGGGTTATTGCCGGCTGCGCCTTGATCGGTGTCGCGATCGGACTAGTTCCGGAGTATCAGACGAATTGGGCTTGGCTTGGCTTGGTGCCGCTGGCTACCGGACTTCTCGGTACCTGCCCGGCATATTCCCTGCTTGGAATTAGCACCTGTAAGACTTGACGGCTGGGGCATGGTCCATGCATCCGGCTGATGACCGAGGAAACTGAAATGGAAAAAATCCGGAGTGAAGAAGAGAAATACATTGCCGCAAAGGCTCATGTTGCCGCGTTAAAAGGCTTCTATATTCATTTGACGGTGTTTGTCGCTGTCATGACCGGCCTTATTGGTGCTGACTATGCAGGCGGCGGATCGTGGTGGGTACAGTGGCCTCTGATCGGATGGGGTCTTGGCGTGCTCGGCCACGCCTATCTCGTATTTTCTCCCGCCAACACAGCGGCATCCACATGGGAGGAGCGAAAAATTAAAGAGACGATGGCCAAAATGCAGTAGGACGGGCAGTGCATCTCCACACAAACTCTGACAGCTAACTGGCAGGAGCTAAATTCGAAATGAATGCAGAAGGATCAGGGGTGACGACATCGCCCGCTGTTCCAGGTTTGGTGCGCGATCCCGTCTGCGGCATGATGGTCGACCCACTCAAGACTAAACATCTCCATTCGCACCTGGGGCAACCCTACTATTTCTGCGCTGCACGGTGCCTGGAAAAGTTTGCCGCCAATCCTGGCCAATTTCTGACGCCCGGACTGAAGGCGGCTGAAGCAGTGCCGCACGACACGATTTATACTTGCCCCATGCACCCGGAAATCCGCCAAAGCGGCCCAGGTTCGTGTCCGATTTGCGGCATGGCACTTGAACCTGAACTCGTAACTACGAACGACGCCCCCAATCCCGAACTCGCCGATATGGAGCGTCGATTTTGGATCGGACTCATCCTCACACTTCCTATTTTCGCACTCGAAATGGGCAGCCATGTGCTCGGGCTGCATCAGTTACTTGGCCGGCAAACATCGAACTGGATTCAATTTCTGCTAGCTACTCCCGTGGTTCTGTGGGCCGGGAAGCCGTTCTTTGAGCGTGCCTGGGTGTCACTCAAGACACTCCGACTCAACATGTTCACGCTTATCGCTATGGGCACGGGTGTGTCTTGGATCTACAGTTTGGCTGGCGCTGTGCTACCGGGCATTTTTCCTGCTGTCATGCGCGGATCTGACGGATCGGTTGCTGTCTATTTTGAAGCGGCAGCTGTGATCACCGTACTTGTGCTGCTGGGTCAAATTCTGGAGCTTAAAGCACGCGAACAGACCAGTGGAGCCATTCGAGCCCTCCTCGATCTCTCGCCCAAAATTGCACGCCGCATCACGCCAGATGGTTCAGACGAGGATGTAAGTCTCGATCAAGTTGTCTCTGGCGATCACATGCGTGTGCGGCCAGGCGAACGCATCCCAGTCGATGGAGAAATTATCGAGGGCCGGAGTGCTATCGACGAGTCTCTCGTGACGGGTGAGTCGATGCCAATCACAAAGACTGCCGGAGACACCGTCATCGGCGGAACCATGAACCAGTCTGGCAGCTTCGTCATGCGGGCCGGCAAAGTCGGCCGCGAAACCATGCTTGCACAAATTGTACAGATGGTGGCGCAAGCCCAGCGCAGCCGTGCACCAATTCAGAGGCTGGCAGACCAGATTTCTGCCTGGTTCGTACCCGCCGTCATTCTCAGCGCCATACTCGCATTCGCTGCTTGGTACGTTTGGGGGCCCGATCCGCGCTTTGCCCATGCACTGGTTGCTGCCATTTCTGTTCTGATTGTCGCCTGCCCATGTGCGCTTGGCCTGGCAACGCCAATGTCAATTATGGTGGGTGTCGGCCGGGGAGCGCAGTCGGGAGTGCTGATCAAGAATGCCGAGGCCTTGGAGCTTCTGCACAAGGCAGATACACTTGTGATCGACAAAACCGGAACCCTCACAGAAGGCAAACCAAGCGTCACCGCAGTCCAGACTGCGCCAGGCTTTGAAGAGGCAGAGCTATTGCGGCTATCAGCAAGTCTGGAGCGCAATAGCGAGCATCCACTTGCCGCCGCCATCGTCCGGAACGCTACAGCGCGAGGAATCCCGCTAGCCGTGGCCAGCAATTTCGATCAGCCTGCTGGGAAGGGCGTGACGGGATCGGTGGATGGGCGCTACCTCCTCATTGGCAATAGCCATATGATGACCGCGAGCAGCATCGCCACCAGCAGCCTTGACAAGAAGGCTGAAGACCTGCGGCACACGGGCGCGACGGCAATCTATGTGGCCATCGATGGGCAGCTGGCCGGTGTTATTGCTATCGCGGATCCAATTAAGGCGACGACGCCGGAAGCCATCATAGCGCTTGCGAGGTCCGGCATGCGCATTGTCATGCTGACCGGCGACAACGCGACGACGGCGCAGTCTGTTGCAGACAAACTTGGCATTACACATGTCGAGGCTGAAGTGCTTCCTAACGGCAAGGCCTTGGCCGTGGAACGCCTGCGCAGTCAAGGCCGCGTGGTGGTCATGGCTGGGGACGGTATCAACGATGCGCCCGCTCTCGCGGCCTCAGATGTCGGTATTGCCATGGGCACTGGCACCGATGTCGCCATGGAAAGTGCAGGCATCACGCTATTGAAAGGAGACCTCAATGGCATCGTGCGGGCGCATCGTTGATAC
>JBEBJD010000102.1:0-4747 GCA_040080075.1 Hyphomicrobium sp.
GGCTAGCCTTCTATGCCTTTGTTCTTGGGTGCGGATTGGCCGAAACCGAGGGACTTTTACAGCCGCTGTCAAAGGACGAAGAAGCAGAACTAAGGGCCCTCGATCCACAGGACTGCCCGGCTACTCTGGCCTTAATTCCGGCGTTCAAGTCACTCGATTCCAACAAGGCTTATATGGAAGCCGTCGACGCTTTCATCGCAGGGATCGCCGTTCAGGGTGCACAAGCACGCAGCTCTACGGGAACGCTGCCGCGGACCAACGGCCGCTCACGGCCCGAGGCCGCCGTCTAGATCCGCTTGGCCACTTCTACCGTAAGGTTGGGAAACCTTGGGAGATTTCACGCCATGATGACCCGCATTGCCGCAATATTTGTCGTTCTGTTTCTGGCGACCAGTCATCCCCCCCGTGCCCAAGAGCAGACTGCGGCCGCAACACCGGCGGTCGAAATCAAGGTGCCATCTAACCCACGTGAGGCCGGTGCCCGCTATGGACAGGCGGCAGGTGTCGCCCTACTTTGTTATGGTATGCGCACCACCGGAGCTGCCGAGGTACTGAAATCCAAGTATCAGGGTGAGGCGCTGGCCGCCTTCACTGATCAGGCCGAACGCATTCTTGGGATGTGGAAGGATACCTTGAGTTGCAAGCATGCCGGCGGGCCCAACCAGTGCCGGCTGTCACATGCGTATAGTTGCGCCGAGGCAATGAAAGAGATCGGACCCAATGGCTCGAAGTTAGCGGGCCTAGTCGAAGAAAGGCCCGCCGGGGACAAGGCCGCCGCTGCACCAGATGAAATTTCAGTCAGCCCTTGAAACGCGGCACGGGATGATTGGCGTCTGACATTTCAAGGAGGCGCCTGACTTCAACCATAATTCAAGCCGGCCGCCTGCTTTCCTTGCGCAGTATGTCTGACTTTCCTGCACGATGACATTTACTCTGCGGCGGCTTCGGGCACATCGTGAGACCGGCTCTCGCGCTCCAGTTTCATACGTTCGGCAACGAGGAAGGCCAGTTCCAGCGCCTGATCAGCGTTGAGACGCGGATCGCAATGCGTGTGATAGCGATCGGACAGTTCGGTTTCGGTGATGGCTGTGGCGCCGCCGGTGCATTCCGTCACGTTTTGACCCGTCATTTCGACGTGGATGCCGCCGGCATGAGTCCCCTCCGCGCGGTGGACGTCGAAGAACACCTCGACTTCCTTCAAAATGCGCTCGAAGGGCCGCGTCTTGTAGTTATTAGCAGCAGAGATGGTGTTGCCATGCATGGGGTCGCATGACCACACGACGGAACGGCCAGCTTTTTGAACCGCGCGGATCAGCCTGGGCAATGCCTTTTCGGCCTTGTCGTAACCAAAGCGGCAGATAAGCGTCAACCGCCCGGCCTCGTCCTTGGGGTTCAAGGCATCAATGAGGCGCAACAGGCCATCGGGCTCAAGCGAGGGACCGCACTTCAAGCCAATTGGATTCTTGATACCGCGGAAGTATTCGACATGGGCATGATCAGGCTGGCGGGTGCGGTCGCCGATCCACAGCATATGGCCGGAGGTGGCATACCAATCGCCGCTGGTCGAATCCCGGCGAGTCAAAGCCTGCTCGAAGCCAAGAAGCAGCGCTTCATGGCTGGTGTAGAAGCTGGTCGTGCGCAATTGGGGCGTATTTTCGCTGGTGATCCCCACGGCCCGCATGAACCCTAAAGTCTCGGCGATGCGGTCGGCGAGTTCCTGATAGCGATGACCCTGCGGGCTGTCCTTGATGAAGCCCATGTTCCACTGATGAACCCGCTCAAGGTCGGCGTAACCGCCGGTTGCAAAGGCGCGGATCAGGTTGAGCGTCGCCGCCGACTGGCGATACGCTTCGATCTGCCGGAACGGGTCGGGGATACGCGATGCGGCTGTGAACTCCGGTCCGTTAATAATATCGCCGCGATAGCTCGGCAATTCGACATCGCCCTTCTTTTCCGTTGGCGACGAGCGTGGCTTGGCGAACTGGCCGGCAATGCGGCCGAGCTTCACCACCGGCGAACCACCCGCATAGGTGAGTACGATAGCCATCTGCAGGAACACGCGGAAGAAATCGCGGATGTTGTCGGCGCGATGCTCAAGGAAGCTTTCGGCGCAATCACCGCCCTGCAGCAGGAAGCCTTGACCGGCCGCAACGTCTGCAAGCTGCTTTTTCAGCGCGCGCGCTTCGCCGGCAAACACCAGGGGCGGATATGTAGCCAGCTTGGCTTCCACGTCCTTGAGGGCCTCGGCGTCGGGATAGTCCGGCACCTGGACGATGGGCTTTGTGCGCCAGCTTTCAGGGGACCATTGTGCAGGCATTCTGCTCTCCATGCCGGGGACTAAACGCTGGTGTTTGCCGGCTTCGGCTTTGGCCGATAGTAGACAGCACCAAACGGCTAATTTTCGAAAAAACCGTTTTGAGCGCGCGTTATAGACCGAAACCACACTGCGTCAAATGGTGGGTGCAGGGATCGGATACAAGTTGTTCGATCCAGCTGGATGGGCCCGCTACTGGCCGCTGGTGGGGGGATTTGGCAACTCTGGTTCGATCGGCGCCTGAGCCGGAGGGCTGGGCTCGCCTCCGGCGGTACTGGGCTCGCCTCCGGCGGTACTGGGCTCGCCTCCGGCGGTACTGGACTCCTCTGCGGTGGAGCCAGGTTCAGCCGTTCCAGGGGCGGGGGCAACGGCTGGTCCTGTGCCATCTGTAACGGGCGTCTCAGAGGTGCGCAGCATTTCCGTTTCGATGGTGATGCGCAACTCATCCGATACATAGGGAATGGTGCGGGTGATGCCCCAGTCACTACGCCGGATCTGGGTGATGGCTGAAAAGCTGGCCGCATACGCGCCTGCATAAACCGGATTTATGGACTGAAGCGGATGCTCGCCCGAAAAGTTCCATACCACATCGAGTACCGCTGGCCTGGTGACGCCATTTATCGATAGGTCGCCCTCAATTTCGGCCGTCTTTCCTGTCTTCGGACGCACAATCGTACTCTTGAAGGTAATGGCCGGATATGTGGCGGCGTCAAAGAAATCCTTAGTACCGATCAAGTGTTCATCAAGCTTCTTCACCCCTGTTGAGATGGATTTGACGGGAATTGTGACGTCAATCGTGCTGGCTTCTGGTATTGCAGGATTGAAAGTAACGGTGCCTTCTGCTGCCGTAAAGCGTCCACCCTGGCGCGACAGGCCGAGGTGATCCCAAGTGAAGCGGACTTCGGTGTGTTGAGGATCAAGGGCGTACGTATCGGCGCGTGCAGACCCGTTAAAATGGGAGGCAAGCGGCACCAGACAAACAGAAAAGATAAATCTGCGCAGTATCATGTTGAATGTCCTGGTTCGATCCATAGGCGGGGGTAAACAGCAATTGTTGGTTTAGAGCGGCAATGAAATGACGGCTCTAAGTCCTCCCATGGAACTGGTTCCAAGTGTGACGTGTCCGCCATGGCTGCGGGCAATATCGCGGGCGATGGCGAGCCCTAAGCCAGAATTCCCTTCATCTTGGTTGCGGGCCTTGTCGATACGATAGAAGGGCCGGAAAACGTTCTCCCGCTCACTGGCTGGAATGCCGGGTCCATTGTCGTCAACCTCGATACGGACCCACTCGCCTTCGGTCGCTGCGCGAATGACGACCTTGTCGCCATAACGTACCGCGTTCGACACCAGATTCGTAATGGCTCTCTTAAGCGCCTGCCGTTTCAACGGCAGCTCCAGATCATCGGCGCGTTTGCGCATCTTGAGTTCGACGGAGGTTCCATAGACCTGGCTTTCTTCCAGGATTTCTTCAAGGAGCAGCCGCAATAAGGCAGGCTTCGCCTCTTCACCGCCGTCACCGCGGGCAAAGGCAAGGTAGTCCTCCAACATGTGCTGCATTTCATTGACATCAGTACGTAGCGAGCGGATTTCCGTGCTGTCTCCCAATAAGGCGAGTTCCAGCTTGAAACGTGTAAGCACCGTGCGCAAATCGTGACTGACTCCGGCCAGCATGGTCGTGCGCTGATCGACGTGTGTCTTTATGCGATCGCGCATTTCAAGAAAGGCTTGCGCTGCCTGCCGGACTTCTCTGGCGCCGCGGGGCCGGAAGTCTGCCGGGACTGGGCGGCCCTTGCCAAACTCGTCGGCTGCTTCGGCAAGGCGCAAAATGGGCCGGATTTGATTGCGCAGGAACAGAATGGCGACAGTCAGCAGGATCACCGATGAGCCGACCATCCATAGCAGGAAAATATGTGAGTTCGATGCGTAGGTCTGGCTGCGCGTGGCGATGAAGCGCAGCATCGCCTTTTCGCTCTGGACCCGGATTTCGACGTGACGCGATTGGCCGACCGTATCAATCCAGAACGGGCGCTGCACATATTTGGAAATCTCGCGAGACAGAGCCCGGTCGAGCAGGTCGAAGAACGGCTTGGGCTTGGGTTCGGGCAGATCGCCCGGTGGTAGGATCTGCATCGACAGATTGAGGCGGTTGCGCGCCATGTCGATCAGGCGCGAGCGTTCGCTGCGCTCGGGATTGGCGTCATAGACGTCGATCAGGGCGGCTATGTCACGTGCCGTCGATTCCGAAAGCCTCCGTGTTACGTTCTGCCAATGCCGTTCCATGAAGACAAATGCGACGACACTTTCGAGGACGACGATCGGCGCGATAATGATAATCAAGGCGCGGGCATAAAGCCCCTTTGGCACAAGTTCGGCGCCGACAGCTGCAAGCTTCATGCCGGCTTGCACCGACGCCTCGCGCATTGGCTGCAAGCG
>JBEBJD010000154.1:0-4704 GCA_040080075.1 Hyphomicrobium sp.
AACTGGGCAAGAAGATCCTGAAATCGTCAGGACTTAAGATTATTCCCGCCGATGACCTAGCGGATGCGGCCAAGAAAATTACCGAAGCGGTAAAAAAATCCGCATGAAAAATCTACCAGTCATTACTTCCCACCTTCGTCGCTCTTGATGCAGCGCACAAATGGGCTCACAAAGAACCAAACCGCGCGGAATTAAGACGGGGAACCGATGTCCATACTGATCGACAAATCGACAATTACCATTTGCCAGGGCCTGACGGGCAGCCAGGGCACTTTCCACACTTTGCAGGCGCTGGCCTATGGCACCAAGGTTGCTGGCGGCGTGACGCCGGGCAAGGGCGGTACCAAGCATACCGAGCCAGAACTTAGCGCCGTTCCGCTCTTCAATACGGTGCATGAGGCCAAGACCGCGACGGGCGCCACGGCGACGGCGATTTACGTTCCGCCTCCCTTTGCGGCCGATGCCATTCTGGAAGCCATCGACGCGGAGATGCCGCTGATTGTGTGCATCACCGAAGGTATTCCGGTCTTGGATATGGTGAAAGTGAAGCGGGCGCTAATAGGATCGAAGTCGCGCCTGATCGGCCCCAACTGCCCTGGCGTGCTCACGCCGGACCAGTGCAAGATCGGCATCATGCCGGGCAACATTTTTAAGCATGGTTCGGTCGGCATCGTTTCGCGTTCAGGAACGCTGACCTATGAAGCCGTCAAGCAGACGACCGACGCGGGCCTTGGCCAGACGACGGCGGTTGGAATCGGCGGCGATCCGGTCAAGGGTACCGAATTCATCGATATGCTCGACCTGTTTCTGTCTGACCCTGAAACCAAGTCGATCATCATGATCGGCGAAATCGGCGGTTCAGCCGAGGAAGAAGCTGCAGACTTTTTGAAACGCGAGGCCAGAAAGGGCCGGTCTAAGCCCATGGCTGGGTTTATCGCCGGAGCGACCGCGCCACCAGGGCGGCGCATGGGCCATGCCGGCGCTATCATCTCGGGCGGCAAGGGCAAGGCAGAAGACAAGATCGAAGCCATGAAGTCGGCTGGTATCGCGATGGCTGATAGCCCCGCATCACTGGGCACTACGCTGGTCAAGGTCTTAAAGAAGAAGTGAAGGCAGCCTATTTGAACTGAACCGCGAAGGGTGCGTCAGTTGCCCCGCGGAAAAGAGGAACGCCCTGTTGGCGGCCTGGTGTGGCTCGATAGTTCGATCTTATCGGGCGTCATCTGCTCAATTCAGGATGATCTAATGTCACGAAATGCGCTTAACGAGCAGTTCCTGCGAACCTCATTTCTCAGCGGCGCCAATGGTGCTTATGTAGAGGAGATGCAGGCCCGCTATGAACGGAACCCGGGTGCAGTGTCCGATGAATGGCGGCACTTTTTTGAAAGCCTTCAGGAAAACCGCCCTCGCGCGCGCGCCGAAGAAAACGCCCATACGGAGCGCAAAGCTTCAGGGCCAACTTGGGGCGTGCCGCTGGCGGATCTGCAGTCGAATGGGGCGAGCGACGAACTTCTCTCTGCGTTGACCGGCGACTACGGTGCCACCGAATTGCGCGTGCGCGATCGCCTCGCCGAACGGGCACATGCGGCGGGATATGAGATGTCGCCGGCAGCATCTTTGCGGGCCACCCAAGACTCGATTCGCGCACTGATGATGATCCGTTCGTATCGCGTCATCGGGCATCTGGCTGCAGATCTCGATCCGTTAGGGCTCGCCGACCGCAGCGTACATAAAGAGCTGAAGCCCGAGACGTATGGCTTCACAGAAGCCGATCTTGACCGTCCGATCTTCATCGATCGGTACCTTGGTTTAGAGACGGCAACAGTCCGCCAGATTCTGCAAATTCTGCGCCGAACCTATTGCCGTAAAATCGGTGTGCAGTTCATGCACATAACCTCGCCGGCGCAGAAATCGTGGATCCAGCAGCGCATCGAAGGCGAAGAAAAAGGTGTCCACTTCACCGAGCAGGGCAAACGCGCCATCTTGAAGAAGCTGATTGAAGGCGAAACATTCGAGAAATTCTGCGACGTCAAATATACGGGCACCAAACGCTTTGGCCTCGATGGCGGCGAGGCCATGCTTCCCGCACTTGAACAAATCATCAAACGCGGCGGGCAGCTTGGCGTCAAAGATATCATTCTGGGCATGGCCCACCGCGGGCGCCTCAACGTGCTGTGCAATGTCATGGGAAAACCGTTTCGCGCTATTTTCAATGAGTTCAAGGGCGGCTCATGGAAGCCCGAAGAGGTCGAGGGTTCGGGCGATGTCAAATATCATCTGGGCGCTTCGTCCGATCGCGAATTCGACGGCAATAACGTGCATTTGTCGCTGACGGCCAATCCCTCTCATCTCGAGATCGTCGATCCCGTGGTGCTGGGTAAGGTCCGTGCCAAACAGGATCAGCATGGCTGCGAGCCTGGCGAGCGAACACCCGTGCTGCCGCTGCTCATTCATGGTGACGCGGCATTCGCGGGGCAGGGCGTGGTGGCCGAATGCTTCGGTCTGTCGGGGCTCAAGGGGCATCGCACCGGCGGTTCTATCCATTTTGTCATCAACAATCAGATCGGCTTCACCACCAATCCGCGCTACTCGCGCTCGTCACCATATTGTTCCGATGTGGCGCGCATGATCGAAGCGCCTATTCTGCACGTAAACGGCGATGATCCCGAGGCGGTCGTGCACTGCGCCAAAATCGCCATCGAGTTCCGCCAGACGTTTCAAAAGCCCGTCGTCATCGACATGTTTTGTTATCGCCGCTTTGGCCACAACGAGACGGACGAACCGGCGTTTACCCAGCCGATCATGTATCGCAAGATCAAAGGCCATCCGACAGTTGTGGAGTTGTATTCCAAGCAGCTTGCCGATGAAGGCGTGATAAGTCCCGGCGATGCCGATCAGATGCGGGCAGAATTCCGCGCTCACCTCGATACGGAGATGGGTGCGGCAACGAGCTTCAAGCCCAATAAGGCCGATTGGCTCGATGGCCGCTGGACAGGCATTGGCTTTGCCGATGATGAAGCCCGGCGCGGTAAGACGGGTGTTGAACTGGCGGCGCTGACCGATATCGGCCGCAGGGTCACGTCACTGCCGTCGGATTTCGAAGCTCACAAAGGCGTCGTCAAGCTGTTGGAGCGCCGTCGTGAAATGGTCATCACGGGCAAGACGCTCGATTGGGCGATGGCCGAGCATTTGGCGTTCGGTAGTCTCATGGTTGAGGGTTTCCCCATCCGGCTATCAGGGCAGGACAGTGAGCGCGGCACGTTTTCGCAACGCCATTGCGTGCTCATCGACCAGGAATCCGAGCGCCGCTACACGCCATTGAAACACGTCGCACCCGATCAGGCGCGCTTCGAAGTCATCAACTCGATGTTGTCGGAAGTCGCGGTTTTGGGGTTTGAATACGGCTACTCGCTGGCCGAGCCCAATGCGTTGACCTTGTGGGAAGCCCAGTTCGGCGATTTCGCCAATGGGGCTCAGGTCGTGTTTGATCAGTTCGTCTCGTCGGGCGAACGAAAATGGTTGCGTATGTCTGGCCTCGTATGCCTGCTGCCGCATGGCTACGAGGGCCAAGGCCCCGAGCACTCTTCAGCCCGCTTGGAGCGTTTCTTGCAGTTGTGCGCAGAGGACAATTGGCAGGTCGCCAATTGCACGACGCCGGCCAACTACTTCCACATTCTGCGCCGTCAGTTGCATCGCAAGTTCCGCAAGCCACTTATACTGATGACGCCAAAGTCGCTGCTGCGCCATAAGCGGGCGGTATCGGACCTGTTCGAGCTTGGTCCAGATACCGGCTTCCACCGGATTCTCTGGGACGACGCCCAGTGGAAGCCCGAAAAGGTTAAGCTGGCGGTGGACGGCAAGATCAAGCGCGTCGTGATGTGTTCGGGCAAGGTCTATTACGACCTCTTTGAGGCGCGTGAGGCGGCGGGCATCAACGATGTTTACCTGATGCGGATCGAGCAGCTCTATCCGTTCCCGGCGCGCACCATGATGGCTGAACTCAACCGCTTTCCCAACGCTGCGATGATCTGGTGTCAGGAGGAACCTAAAAACATGGGGGCCTGGACTTTTATCGAGCCCAACATCGCCTGGGTCATGCAGCAGATCCACCGCGGCGGCGAGACTTTGCATTATGCGGGCCGCGCGGCTTCAGCATCTACCGCCACGGGGCTTATGAGCCGCCATTTGCAAGAGCAGAATGCGCTTGTGGCGGAAGCGTTGGGAACTGTTTAGCGCAGTCAGCCGTGCAGCCCGCCAAGCCGGCGGACCGGTTGAAGCACAATAACCATGGTGCGGTGTTTACTTAATTCGCATCCCGTCAAAAGGCTTGAAGACAATGGATATCCGCGTTCCGGCACTCGGCGAGAGCATTTCAGAGGCGACAGTCGGCAAATGGTTGAAGAAGCCAGGTGATGCCGTCAAGGCTGACGAGCCACTGGTGGAGCTGGAGACTGATAAGGTCGCTGTCGAAGTGCCCGCACCCATGTCTGGAGTGTTGGGTTCGATTGCGGCCGATACAGGAGCGACGGTGCCGATTGGCGCGTTACTCGGCTCCATCAATTCTGCCGGCGGTGGCGTTGCAGCCAAGGTTGCTCCCGCAGCGCCAAAACCAGCGGTTGCTGCAAAGGCAGCTCCGGAAGTTGCGCCATCGTCATCGCCTTCAAATTCTGGCGTACCGCCTGCAGCGCGTAAAGTGCTAGCGGA
>JBEBJD010000190.1:0-4699 GCA_040080075.1 Hyphomicrobium sp.
ACCTTGAGGACATCAACTTGTTCGCGTCTGATGTGGCGCTTCAAGAAGCCATGACCCGCGAGGGCGCGGGTCATGCCTCGAAGCGGCTGGCGGGTTTTGGTCTAATGGCAGGCAGTGCCGATGCTGCTGAGTTGGGGCGGCTCGCCAACGAGCAGTTCCCGCGTCTCATGACGCACGATCGCAACGGCAACCGCATCAGCAGGGTCGACGTTCATCCCGCCTATCACGACCTCATGGGCATGAGTGTTGCCGAAGGACTGCAGGCCTCGGCATGGATGCAGGCGGCGACGCCTGGCGTTTCTGCGCGGCAGGGTGTCTATGTTGAACGCGCGGGCTGCCTTTATATGGCGGCGCAAGCCGATGCCGGGCACTTGCGCTCAATCAGCATGACGCACAGCGCTGTGCCCGCCCTCAGCCATCATGCACAGATCACTGCTAAATGGGTGCCTAAGATCACGTCGCGGTCCTATGACCGGCGGCTTGATACCGTGGCCGGGAAAACGTCGTTGACGCTTGGCTTTGCCTTCGCCGGGCAATTGGGCGCCAACACCGAGGCCGTCACGACGCAGGCCCGGCCCCTGAGCGATGAAGGCGATGGCAAACTCTATGCGCTGAGCGGAGTCGTGCCGTCTGTGGCGGCGCCATTGTCGGATGGACTTCTCGTCCTGGCGCATACCGCTGGTGCTGCTAGCACCGGGCCATCCTGCTTTCTGGTTCCGCGCCGATTGCCCAGCGATCAAGCCAACACACTGTTTATCCGCCGTCTGATCCGCCGTGTGGGGTTGCGCTCGTGCGTGTGCGCCGACATTGAGCTCGATGCGGCACAGGCTTGGTTATTGGGCGAGGAGGGACAAGGGCTGGAGGTTGTTTCGGAGTCGATCCTGCACGCGCGTCTCGATACAGTGATTGTGAGCGCTGGGCTGATGCGCCAGTGCCTGATCCAAGCGGTACACGTTGCCGAACACCGGATGGAGGGCGGCGCACCCTCGATCTCGCAGCCCATCGTGCACCAAACGCTGGCCGATATGGCGCTCGATGCTGAAGTGGCCGGTGCGCTCGGCTTCCGGCTGGCGCGGGCTTTCGATAGGTCGAGCGATGCCCGCGCTGCCGCATGGCGGCACCTGATGACGCCGGTGTCCGTCTACTGGGTTTCGCGGCGCGCCCCCATGTTTGCTGCCGAAGCCATCGATGTCCTGGGTCGCGAGGGATGTTCTCAGGATTGGCCGTTGGCCAGGCTTTACTGCGACTGCCCAGTCGCCGCCATGGCCGATGGCACCGCCAATATGATGGTGCACGGCGTGATGCGGATTTTACAACGTGAGCCTGGCATTGCCGAAACCGTGATGGAGGAGTTGGGACAAGCCGCCGGCGATGATGCACACTTGCGCGCAGCCCATGTCCGCATCGAAGCGATGTTGCACGATCCCCGGCATTTAGATGCGCGTGGGCGGCTTCTTGTTGAAGCGTTGGCCGTGCTTGCGGCTGGAACTATTCTGCGCACCCATGGCCCGTCCGCCGTGGCGGATGCTTTCATCAAATCGCGCATGGGCAATCAGCCACTTCAGAGCTACGGCCAGGGACTTGAGTGGGCCGATACTGCTATGATTGTGCGGCGGGCCTCTCCCAACCATGCCTAATGAGCCCCAGGGTCTTCGAAGCCGCGGGATTTTTGACGAGCGCGGTGCGAGTCTTTAAAGGCCGTCGATTTCTGCATCATCCACTTCAGGACCGGATACAAATAGATCGTAATAGATCTCAAGCGTATCGAGGAACATGGCGACCAGATCGAGCAGGGCGCCGAGTTCTATGCGCCTGGCAATCAGAAACGACTCGTCGACGTAAAGGGTGGCCCCTTCGAGCGGGGCGGCGGTGTCGCTGGCGATAAGTTCGCGCGTTCGCAAATAGGCAATCGGCGCATCACCGGTCTCAAAATCATGAACTGTGGCGTCGGCAAACTCGCTGGTCGCTTCGATAAGTGTGGCCGTGCCACTCGTATAGAGATTTGCCAAGTCCTCGAAGCGTTCGTCACGATGTCCAAGCTCTTCGGCGCGCTCGCGAGATTTGAGGACCCGCGCCACCAGGATCATCTCTAAGGATCGGATCTGGGCCAGTGCTTCGGCTTGGGTTTCGCGGGCTGCGGCTATGCCATCCTCATCTGCGGCTGAGGCAGCATTCCAAACGATGGAACTTGAGAGAAGATCTTCGCCAGCCGCCAGTGCGGCATCGAGATTATCGGCCAGCAAATAGACACTGGCAGGCGCCAAGACAGGACCAGCCGCGCCGTCATCTGGCTGCACAAGCCTGAGCTTTGCCTTCTTGCTAAATCTCTGGATCTGAAACGCCATCGTCACTCCTCGATCCGCATCAACGCCATGATTCGGCGCCTCGCGTCACGCGGGGCATAGAGATCGGCAAGTTATCCACAGCTCGGGCGGTCCCGGACAGGACCATCAAAGCGTTGAATAGAATAAGCAATTACCGACTTATTGTTTCCGGGGGTCGGCCGCGTCATCGATCATGAGTTCGATCTTCTCTCTGCCGCCCCAGGTGTCACGCTTCACCGTGCCTGCGATGTGCACAGGCATGCCATTGCTGCCCATGAGCAAGTCGCCCAAAGGCTGGCCAGCTGCGCGGAAGGCGACGCCATCGAGGCGCGCACCATCTGCGCCCTCAATGACACAACGCACATGCGCCTGCCCAACGATCTTGGCGAACTTGACGCGATGAGCGGGAAAAACGAAACGAGGTTGCGGATTGCCTTGCCCATAGGGTCCCGCCCGTTCGATGAGGCCCACGAGTTCATTGTTTGCCGCTCCGCATGTCAGTGCGCCATCGATGTCGAGGCCGGCCAGCTGTAGCGCGCTGGCCGCCGATTGACTGAGTGCGGTGGTCAGATAATTACATGCGGCCTCAAACGAGGCCTGAGTGACGGTCAAGCCGGCCGCCATGGCATGACCTCCACCCTTGGCGAGATACCCTGCGGCGACCGCGGCCCGGACAGCGCCGCCGATGTCGCAACCCGCTACCGAACGCAGCGAGCCAGTGCCGGTGAGCATGCCGGAACTGCCGTCTTTTTCCCACGCGATGACGCAAGCCGGGCGTTTGAAGCGATCGACTAGGCGGCTGGCGACAAGCCCGACTACGCCCTTGTGCCAAGTCTCAGATCCGGTGATGACAATGGCGGTATTGGGGTTCTCATCGATTTGCCGGCCGGCGCCGGCCAATGCCTCTTCGAGCATGCTGGTTTCAATTGCCTTGCGCTCGGCATTGAGCTTATCGAGCAGGCTTGCGATGCGAGCCGCCTCAACTTCGTCGCTGGTTGTAAGCAAACGCGCGCCAAGTCCTGCGTCGCCGATACGCCCGCCGGCGTTAATGCGCGGCCCCAATATGAATCCCAGATGATAAGTCGAGGGTGGCTGATTCAGGCCTGCGGCGTCGTTCAGCGCCCGCAAGCCAGTGTTTTCGCGTGCGCGCATGACCTGCAATCCTTTGGTCACGAACGCCCGGTTGAGGCCCGTTAGTGGTACCACATCGGCAACCGTTGCGAGCGCCACGAGATCGAGTTCGTTGAGCAGGTTTGGCTCGGCGATACCCTTGGCATACACACCGCGCCGGCGCAGTTCACGTGCCACGCTGACAAGAGTCACGAAGACCACTCCAGCAGCGCATAAATGTCCTTGCCCGGAAACGTCGTCCTGACGATTGGGGTTCACCACCGCGTGGACGTCTGGCAGCGTTACATCAGCCTGATGGTGGTCGAGCACCACCACATCGGTCTTGAGGGTGCGGGCCTGGCCAAGTGCATCGAAGCTAGTGGTTCCGCAGTCGACGGTGACGATGAGCTTGGCCCCCTCACGCACCAATTCGCCGATGGCGGTTTTATTGGGGCCATAGCCTTCGGTGGCGCGGTCGGGAATGTAGATGCGGGCCGGCACGCCGTGATGACTGAGAAATCGCGACAGCAGCGCCGATGAGCACGCGCCGTCGACGTCGTAGTCGCCAAATATTGCGACGGGTTCACGCCGCTCGACGGCATCGGCCAGACGCGATGTTGCCTTGGCCATGGCGGTGAAGACCGATGGGTCCGGCATCAGCGCCTTAATGGTCGGGTCGAGAAAAACCGGAACGTCATCGGGGGTAACCCCACGTGCGGCGAGAACGCGGCCCAACAGTTCCGGCAATCCGTGTTGCTGGCTGATGGCGGTGGCGGTGTTGACGAGACCCGGGCTCAAGCGATCGCGCCAGATATTGCCGCGTGCGGAGTGCGTCACGCCAAGCAGCGCGTTCGCCGCACCATCCCGCAGTTCCGGTAGGCGCTGGCGCACGTTGGGTGATGCTTCGCCGGATACCATTTTGGGTTCCGCTGGAATAGCGGGTTTCAATTTTTTAACAGCGGCCATGGGCGCGGGTGTCCTTTCAAGCGAGACGCCAGCTTTAGAATCATAGAGCGCACTCGACCATGCTTGGCTGCACAACGCGAGGGACGAGGGCCAACGTTCCCCATGTTTATTGGGGGCAGCGCGCCCTGAGCCCCCATCTCAGACCAGTAACGAACATGTTGCACTGGTTTCGTTTCGGGCTTGCGGGCCGCGCACCCACTCATGCTATGACCCACCCTTAAGGTTCCGTAGCTCAATGGATAGAGCACTGGTCTTCGAAACCAGGGGTTGCAGGTTCGACCCCTGCCGGGACCGCCAGT
>JBEBJD010000137.1:0-4682 GCA_040080075.1 Hyphomicrobium sp.
TTGCCAGCATTTTGCGCTCGTTTTGCAAATCGTGTCCGAATGTGCGGACCATCTGTTCCAGCACGTCGAGCCGCGAATTCTGAATGCTGTCGGCGGGCGCGCCGCGCATCAGCGATTCACCCTGCTGATAACCACCACGCAGCCTGTCGCGGCCGGCTTCCATGGGATCATAGGCATAAGGATTGCGTACCATTGGGGTCATAACCTCTGGATAGGTATTGACGAGCGGGCGAGCGCCCATGCTTCGCTGGATCAGTTGCAGGCCGGGCACGTCTGGGGCGGCATCGAGGATAACTTGCAGCAGGTCCTCGACACTGGCTGGAGAATTGCGGCGCGACGCAATAGCGGCCGCCATGCGCAGCACGTCTTCCAGTTCATCGGAACGGCGCGGCACCGTCTTGCCATTGCCTAAACTGGCTGGAATTTCACTGGCAATGACAGTGGCGGTGTCCCGGCGCAGCTGTCCAACACGCAAGCCGTAGGACTCGAGCACGTCAGCAGCCGGATCAATGCGCGTCAGGGCGTGCAGCAGATGTTCAAGGCGCACCTCGCTCGCACGGTGGGCAAGAGCGACATCGAAGGCATGATTGGAACAAGCCAAGACGACATCATCGACCCAGATCGGTCCGGAACGGCTAGTTCCCGGACTTTGCGCAGTCCGCGATCGCAGCGTGTCCACAGCCTGTCCAGCAATCGGATCGGCCGCACCGGCTGTCCACGTCTGCGGCGTTCTGAGGTCCAGGTCCTCGCCCCGGTAGCCCATCGTCAGCGTCTCCTTAGTGCACATCGCCTTTGTGACGAAGTGTTATTTGGCAGGTAGTCCGGCCTGTCAGTCTCACTCGCTTGGTTTTTCCGAGACGATAAAAACTTTCAAAATGCGCGTCACGACCGTGTCACCATTCTCAGCATTATCGCGAACATCTCTGGTTTCATTATGGATTTAACGAAACCCAACATGTCCACGTCCCCCCAGCACGTTCCTCCAAGCCATACCAAGTCCTGATCTTTTATGACTTGGCCTATGGAGTTCTGGCCAGCACAGACTACCCCCTTCCCAACCACTTCGCGAGTGGGGCACCCGCCCTGATCGAAATGTTGGTGAACGGGCAGACGCTGAAAATTGAGTGGACTGCGAAGACCAATGCGGCGCCGAAAACTCACCGACTGAAAGAACATTGCAAGAACTCAAAAGCCTGTCGATCGCGAATTAGCGTTCGAAGCAGGTTCGGTGTCCCATAATAATCTTCATACAATCAAATTGTTAAAGAAGTTTTCTTAAGTCTGAATCTTTCTTGGCATGAGCTTCCGGACTGGGATTGTTGAGATTTGGCTGCATCGCAATCATCTCCAACAGGTCTTCTGGCGCCGGCCGCAGCAGCCCGGTGACATCGTCGGCTGAGCCGGAACGGCAGTTGAGCCATTGGTCAAAGTCGGCGTCATCGACAATGACCGGCATGCGGTCGTGCAATGGCGACATGAATTCATTGGCGGCACACGTCAGAATGGCCATCGTTTCCAATTCACTGCCATCGGCGCCCAGCCACTGCTCGTATATACCGGCCATTGCAAACACACCGGCAGATTTGGGACGCACAAGAAACGGCCGCTTTGATCCCTTCTGCCCCGTCCATTCGTAAAAGCCGTCTGCAGGAACAAGGCAACGCTTATGGCGGATCGCGCCACGAAATGATGGCTTTTCGGTTGCGGTCTCCGAGCGCGCATTGATCAAAGTTGCGAATTCGCGCGGATCTTTGACCCACGGCGGCAGCAACCCCCAACGCACCAATGCCAATTCGCGCATGCCTGCTGGCGTATTGCGGACGATAACTGTGGGCTCGGTCGGAGCAATGCTGGGCCGGGGCGGAAATTCGTGGCCGCCAGTATAACGAAAATAGGCCCTGACGGCTTCGTGAGGGGACGTCAGACTGTACCGCGAACACATTGGTGTTCTCATCTCCTGGATCGCGGCGGATCTCCTCTTGGGAGAGACGTCCGCCACTCACCTAAGAATTCCGCACGGCACGCCCGGCTTGTGGAATGCGAGCCGGGGCGCGCCCAACGAAGTTTCTGTAGACTTTGCCGTCCATTTGCCGTGAAAAGCTGAAACTTGTCGAGATGGCAGACACATGAGACGTCGATCAAGGAGCGGACTTTGAGTGGGCCCAATTCAAGTCTAGAGCCGCGTCCGGCCCCCTCCCGAGCGGCGCATCGCTGGACAGCCTTGGCGGTCCTCGCGGTATTGCTTGTGCCGGCGGGCCTGCCAGCAGCCGTCGCGGTGACCGATGCCAAACCCTATGACGAACGCCTGATGCGTTTGGCCGAGCTGCTCGGAGCCATCCATTATTTGCGCGAACTGTGCAGCGCCAATGACGGTCAGATGTGGCGCGAACGCATGAGCGAGTTGCTGGACGCCGAAGGCGCCACTGCGCTGCGCCGCGCCAAACTCTCGCGCAGTTTCAACCAGGGTTATCGCAGCTACAGCCGAACCTACTTGTCGTGCACTCCCTCCGCACAGACGACGATTACACGCTTTATTGCCGAGGGCGCTCAGCTCTCGGATGGTCTCGTCAAGTCCGCTCCATGACCGCGTTCTGTGGGGCGCGGCCAGAGGCCCCACGGCAGCCAGCAACCAGTCCCGGGTTTACCCTTAATTGTTGCTACGGCACCTTTGACGGGAATCCTGTGGTACCAGACCGTCACTGCAGGGAAAAACGCTGACGGAGCCGGGGGCCGATGCCACTTTTCGACTTTAATGACGGTGATGAGAACAGCGTACGGGCGCTGAACCTGATCCTTGACGCATGGGACCAAGGAGCCGAGAGCGGCGTATTGCCGGAACAAATGGCATATGCCGCGCTGTTTACAGCGCTCACCGACCTTGTCGCATTGTTTGGCGAAGAAGCCGTCCTGAAGCTCGCCCGCGGCCTGGAAGCGCGTGTCGAGCACGGCGAGTTTTCACTTGATCGGGCACGTCACTAATCGCGTGATGCCCGGGTTTAGAAGAGCAACCTATTCTTCAAGATCATTTCGGCCACAAGCACGATACCGAATACAGCCAGCAAAATTCCTGCCACCTGATTGATGATCTTAAAACGTGCAGCCGTTATGCGGTGGCGCACGCGGCCAATCATGTTGGAAAGAAGAATCCACCACGCCAGACTGCCGCCCATAATTGCGGCCACCATGACGAGGCTGTCGATATAGCCGTCAACTTCCACAAACGTGCTGACGCCGCCAAAAATAGCGAACAACCCGAGCACCGCGCCAGGATTTGTGATTGTAAAAAAGAAGGTCTGTGGAATATCCCAGACGAAATCCTTGAGAGACGCCGCTTCCTCATTGCCGGGCGCATTAACTTCAAGGCGCGGCCTTGTAAAAAACAACTTCACACCAAAGGCGAGTAACGCGATTCCGCCGATGACCTGGATGATCGTCCGGTGGTTTTGCATCGCACCGGATATGGCACCGACCCCCAGGCTCGCCGAGAGTGCTATGAGGCCGTCACCCAGCACAGCACCCAGGCCAGCAGCAACACCACCCCAGAAGCCGCGCTCGATTGCGCGTTGAATGCACAGGATATTGACTGGCCCAACTGGAGCCGCCACTAGAACGCCAATGATCAGACCGATTGGAATGATGAGAGGATTGGGAATATAGTCCAAGTCATGCTCCGGCGCGGCCGCCAAGGTCAGACGGCCGTAAAAACCCCACCCAGTGTTCGCACACGCCCCAGTGCCGCTCACCCCCCCAATGCCGCTTCGCCACATAACGTGGTTCAGGAACCCGCTCGAAATGCCAACGGCACGGAACAAAGCTGCCCGGGTTCCCCTAGTGGTAGTGGTGGCGCTGGCACTTGTCCATTGTATCAATGCGCTACTGGCAGTGAGATCAGCTTGTGCGCAATCCGCGCCGCCGGCACCCGCAGCCTCATCGGCATCAAGAACGGTGGCGGGTGATGTCGCTTTGCCTCTTCACGTCAGCGAAATGCGCGACATGATTTTGCAGGCGGTGCGCACGGGCCGCCTCGAAGACCTACAGGCCGCAATCGACCTGAGCGAATTGCCTCCGGAGTTTGGCGCTGCCAATGGCGTTGATCCAATTGCCCATCTGCGTTCAGCGTCAGGTGACGGCATGGGGCGCGAAATTCTTGCCGTTTTGGGCAATCTGCTTCTATCCACGCCCGCCCACCTGCCAATCGGCCGCGACGTTGAAAACAACACCGTCTATGTATGGCCTGCGGTTTCCGAGGCCAATCTTGATAAGCTCACGCCCGCTCAAGAGGTTGACCTGTACCGGCTGATGCCCGTCGCCGAGGCGAAGACGATTGTCACGGGCAAAAAGTGGACGTGGTGGCGGCTCGCCATCGGAGCAGACGGAACGTGGCTCACTTTTATGAAGCACAACGAGCCAGCCAAGGGCCCATAACCATTGCCGGGTGCTCCAGTTCATCGAACATGCCCCCGGGAACCCATAGAGCATTCCAGCGAGGCTGCGGCGGGCTGTCCCGGATGTATTGATTTCTGCATTTTTAGTAGGTAGTCAAAAGGGTTCTGGCATCATACCGATATGCGATCGGAGCTGTGCGTCAGGCCTAAGACGCCTTGTCTGGAACCAGTGCAGTTCCGGAAGATGGCGAGCCAGCTATCGAACGATCAGGAAAGGTTCGAGTGTATGAAGTTGCG
>JBEBJD010000023.1:0-4647 GCA_040080075.1 Hyphomicrobium sp.
TCGTTTGCCCGCTCGGCAGGTAAAGCAATCGGCTGCGAGGCATCAGCCAGTTCGCCCGGAACCTTTTCTTTTTCCGGCATGACCGAAATGCGTTTTCCGGGCAGCGGCGGAATCTTTTCTTTGAATGGGTTCAAGTCGCCGACTTTAGGCAGGCTCGGCATACTATCCGAGCAACCGCCCAGCGCGACGAGGGACAGCACCAGAGCCGTCAGCAGGTTCAGCCGGAAGTTAGAGGCCGTCATTCTGCACTCCTGATGCGGTCCTTGAAGGCCAAGTATCCGCGCTACTTCTTCTCGCCTTGGGCATTTTGCCCACCGGCTTCGCCGGATTTTTCCGGCACGGCAGTAGCCGCACCTGAACTTGGCGGCGTAGCCGCGCCTGAACTTGGCGGCGTAGCCGCTTGGACCTGACCCGTTTCCATGCCAGCGATCGTCGCCAACAAAGTCCTGATCCGTTCCACGCCCGTTCGAGACAACTTGGGATCGGCCAGCAAAGGCGCAAGTGTGGTGCGGGCTTCGTCTAATTTACCGGCCTTGATAGCCGCCGTTCCGAGCATTTCTGTGGCGGCAGCTTTCCAGGCACTATTGTCTGCCACTAAAGGGGTGAGCCGATTCTTGACTTCGGTAAAGTCCGCCTCGCCCAAACGTAGCCCCGCCGCCTGAAGTTGTGCAAAACCTGCAATCAATGGATCAGTGCCTGAATTTGCAGCAAGTTTCTCGAATGCAGCCAGTGCCTCGCCGTTCTTGCCAGCCTTCACCAGGGCGCCTGCCACGTTGAGTTCTGCCAGTGTCGCGTAGCCGGGCTTGCCACTTACGGCCAGGGCCTCGAACGCCTTGACCGCATCATCGGTCTTACCGGCCTTGGCAAGTGCCACTGCCTGCTCGAATTGGGCGCCACCGGCTTCCGCAGCCGCCCGATTGCGCGCATCGAGAAACTTATAACCGCCGACCGTTGCGACAATTATCGCTGCCAAACCAATGGCATAGATACCATACTTGTCCCAAAGCTTCTCCATGCGCTCGCGGCGCAATTCTTCGTCCACCTCACGAAACAACGTATCGTTCTTGTCAACCATCCGGCGTCGAGCCTTTCGATGAGAATTATTGGTGGAAAGAGGTATTCCTTGTCCCCCGGCCCCCCGCACAATAAGGGCCGCCAGGACGGTCTGGCAGATATGCGGGACGAGTGATAGCCGAGGGGGCCTCGTTAATGCAAACATTCCCGCCGGTTAGTCGGTCGCAGCTTTGATTTTTTTCAAGGCTTTTGACGGTTCAGTACTCTGACCGCGCCCAATATTTGCCTGTTCAGCACCACTGTCGTCCGCTTTCATCGCATAGGTGTGCTCGGCTCCTGGAAAAGCTTTGCTGCGGACATCTTCGGAGTAGGCGCGAATGGCAGATTCAATGGCGGCGCCAATTTCTCCGAACTGTTTCACGAACTTAGGCACACGCCGCGAGAGGCCCAGCATGTCCTCCATGACGAGAATTTGTCCATCGCACGACGCCGACGCCCCAATGCCGATGGTGGGCACTTGCAAGGCCGATGTAATGCGCGCGGCTAAAGGCCCGGCGACGGCTTCAAGCACCACGGCAAAGGCGCCTGCCTCAGCGACTAGGCGCGCGTCTTCTTCGATGGCCGCCCATTCGCTCTTAGTGGTACCTTGAGTCTTGAATCCGCCAAGCACCTTAACGGTTTGCGGAGTCAGACCAATATGGGCCATGACCGGAATACCCCGATCAACGAGAAAACGAATGGTTTCAGCCATCCGCTTTCCGCCTTCAATTTTAATGGCACCGCAATCAGTCTCTTTCATCACTCGTGCAGCATTGCGAAAAGCTTCAGAAGGACTTTCCTCGTAGGTGCCAAATGGCATGTCGACCACAATCAATGCACGGCTCGACCCGCGCACCACCGCACGCCCATGCATGATCATGAGTTCAAGAGGTACCGGCAAGGTCGTCTCGAACCCGTGCATGACCATGCCCAGACTGTCTCCCACCAACAGTACATCACAGTGAGCATCGGCGATTGCCGCGGTATGGGCATGGTAGGAGGTTAATGCAACAATCGGCCGGACCCCCTTCATTGCTGTCACGGCGGGTGCCATCAGGCGTTTTTGAGGAGCGTGAGCGGACATGCGCGCAATATTCCCGGCATCAATTTCTGGTAGCGGCTCAGGCGGGCCGCTGCTCTTGGTTAGGCGCCCAACCGGCCTGCCCGGAACTATCTAAGTACCGCATTTCGTTGAGATTGCGCCACACCTAGTTTGTGTACTAATCGCCAATCAACGCAACACATTGCAAAATGCTTGACGTGTCTGATACGATCCTACGACGTCTCAATTGAATTTAAGCGCATTTTGTCCGTTAACGTCTGAGTAGTGGCGAGGCCAACAGTGTTTAGCGTAGCTCAACCCTCGAAATGGCAGTCTTGCCGTGCCTGCCCAAACAGCTTATCTGCTGTTGCAGTAGCGGTTATGGCCCTAATCATTCAGGCCGTTGTCATACAGCCCACTCCCGCAAAGGCTCAAGGTTATGGCTACGGCTATGACTATGGCTACAGTCAGCAGTGGTGGAAGTCTGCCAACAAGAAGCCCAAGCCGCAGAAGGCGCGTACCAACAAGCGCCCCAGCAGCAACACGGCGAAAACTGCTGTTGTGGTGGCCGATAAGCTCCCCGAGGGCCCCCTCGTGCTGGTTGTGTCTCTCAAACTCCAGCGCGTGACTGTGTACGATCAATCAGGTGTTGTGGCGACATCGCCAATCTCGTCGGGCCGTGTCGGTAATCCGACTCCATTGGGTGTGTTCTCGGTCCTCGAAAAGCAGAAGATTCACTATTCTAACCTCTACGACTCAGCGCCAATGCCCAACATGCAGCGCATTACGTGGTCAGGGGTGGCGATGCACGCTGGCGTGCTGCCCGGATACCCAGCATCTCATGGCTGCATCCGCTTACCGCACGGGTTCTCGCAGCGCCTCTTTAATATGACCAAAACGGGGGCACGGGTCATCGTCGCGCGCGACGACGTTCCTGTGCAATCATTTACTCACGCCACTCTATTTCCCACCACTGCATTCGAGGCAGACTCGAAGATGGGAGCTGCCCATCACATCAATGCTGGCGACAAGGTCGCCGATGCCTCGGGACGCACCGTCGGCTCCGGCACGAGTGGTTCAAGCCTGATTGGCATAGGCACTGCGCAAGCGGCAGCGCCTACCGATCCCACCAGGGTGTCGGCCTACCGGCAGAAGTGGCTTGTGGAAATGGAGCACCGTTCGCAAGCATTGAGCGCCGCCGAAGCCAACAAAGCGGCGGCAACGGCTAAGATTGCCTCGACCGCACAAACCGCGGAGTCTGCAATAGCGGAACTCAAGGCAGCCCGTATCGAGCCAGAACGGCTGGCCCAAGCAATTAAAAAGAACGTGGCATTACGCAACAGCAGCGAGAAGGAACTAGATACCTTTGCCAAGAACGTGCTGACAGCACGCCAGTTGTCCGACGAACAAGTACAACACTCGGCACTGCGCGAAGAAGCTCTCGATGCCAGACTCTCGGCCATCACAGCCGAAATTGACACACTGACGGCCGGCGCCGCCAAGGTTGGCGATCGCCTCAAGGCTGCCGAGCAGCTCGTTCAGAGTACTGAGATCGACCGTAAGACCGCGCTTAACGAACTGTCGAAGGCCAATGCAGATCTTAAAATAGCCCAGGACTCCGTTAATGAGGCTAAACGCCGGGAAGCAAAGCGGCAGTTGCCGGTTGCAGTTTTCATCAGTCGCCAATCTAAGAAACTCTATGTCCGGCAAGGCTACGCGCCTGTGCTTGAAACCGCTGTGGAAATTGCCGCCCCCGACAAGCCTATGGGCACGCACGTCTTCACAGCTCTAGCAGTCGGGGCCAATAACAAGGACATGACCTGGAGCGTCGCTTCAGTGCCAACCGGCGCACAGAGCGAAGAACGGTCGAAAGACAAATTGCGCAAGAAAGATGCCGCCAAGCTGCAACCCGTTGTGACTCCACAATCGTATGCGGACCAAACACCTGCTGCAGCTCTCGACCGTATAAAGATCCCTGACGAAGCCCGCGAAATGATCGCCGACTCGATGAAACCAGGGTCGTCGCTAATTGTCTCGGATTACGGCATCAGCAATGAAACCGGCGTGTACACCGATTTCATCGTCTCATTGCGCTAATGCGACAAAAAAAGACTAGACCGCCGATCCGATGAAATCGGATCGCAAAGCGATCTAGATACACCCTTGGGCGACGGGCAGGACTGAATGCCGCGGCGGCGCGCGGCGCTCAGTGGCGTGTTGCGCCTGCGGTGGGAATACTCTCGCCCATTGCGGCTAAGGCCTCGGCCGTCGACGCATCCAGGACCATTGCGTGGCCCATGCCCGGAGCGCTCGATCCGGCCCGGACGGGATGGGCGCGGACCCAAACCCGGTCAAACGACCTCTTGGCCCATACTGCGGTTTCCGCGCTGTCGCTGGCATAGCATTCATAGGCGTCGCGCTTGGCGGGATCGCGCCGCATGCAATCGCCGACCCAGACACTCGACGGCCCAAGAATCAATTGCTCATGAGCATCGAGAAGCCGGGCATCGGGCGCATGGCGCAACGTGGCAACGCGCTCAAATGACGTCGCT
>JBEBJD010000193.1:0-4607 GCA_040080075.1 Hyphomicrobium sp.
TTGCTCAGCACATGCTCGGAGCGCAGCAACAGCCGCCATCAGGCACTGCCACCCGAAGAATTGATCTCGGACCTTTCCGATAACGAGACGAAAACGGTGACGCAAATCGACGACTCCGAGTATCGCGACGATATCCTGCGGCTGATGTTCGTATGCTGTCATCCGGCGCTCGCCAACAAAACACCGGAGGAGTTCCGCGACCACAAAATGGCCCTTGCCGCAACCGCGGGACAAGGCCAAAACTTCACCCAAGGACTCTACTTCTGACTGGAAGAAAGTTGGATATCAGGTCACCCTTTTTATTCCGTAGACCCACTTATTCCGAAAAGTGGTTGGTGCCTTGTCTCCCCTGGTCTTCTAGCGTTCCCGGTTACCCCTAGAATTACTCAGCTTATCGTTTGCAGCCTGCTGGTTTGCCCATTGTTGCCCTCATGCGGTCTGTACCGCTTCTCGCGATACGGCTCAGCTTCCCGAACGCGTCTCTACACAAGAAGGCTACGATTTTGATGCGAGACTATTTCGTCCGGCTCTTAAGTGTGCCGGTGTCCTCACCGGCCAATTCCTGCATTATCAGTTTTTGAGTGAGTAATGTGTTCGGACTATTCTGTTCGCCGATCTGATCAATTGCGCGCCTCGAAAGCCGCCAGCCGAGCGGCAGGAAGAAACCACGCCCGTCGAGCGTGACTTGGTGCAGGTTGTCAGCGGTTAAATCGATTGATGCGCCGGGGATTTTGTAATGTGTCCTGGTGGCATTTGGATCTGTCTGGTCTTCAACTAAGTAGAACGAGTCATCATAGTGGCTGCCTTTCAACTGCACGGCTCGTGTTCGCGCCTTACGTGCATTGAGCATCGCATTGATTGGGGCAAGAATTTCGCCAAAGCCCGTCTTCGATCTTGCACCTCCCGCGGTAAAAGTGTCGAAGAAATCGTCGACCGTCAAAACCGTGATGATCTTGATGTCGACCCCGCCGGGAAATGCTTCAGGACTCGTTCCCACCAGATGGCGCAGCTTGGCAACAATCTCAACCGCCGCCTCAAGTCCACTGTTTTCCAGATATCCGCCGTCAGCAAGATATAGCCGATTGTGCCCTTGGCTCTGCTGGCGTGCGTAGTCGCTCATGTGCTCGTCGCATGCCGTGCTCATTTCTGTGGGAATCTTGAGCCAGCCGGGTGGAGTAAGCCACGGGAACCTAGCACTGAGGGAGACAGCGCTCACCAACGGGAGTTCAAACGTTGCGTACGAATAAGGACATAGACCGACTCCATAGAAATCTGTTGTCGGCGTGGAACCGAACGAAAGTGGTCCTAAAGTATACCTGGATCCGCTGGCAACGCTTGTCGTGTGTAGAAATAACGCCGGAGTGGCTCCAAGAGGATTCCAAAGGTTCTGTATTGAATTATGGAACGCGCTTTCCCAGTCCTCCTTGAACTGTTTCCCATTTGGTGCAGGCAGGCGAGACCAGGCAACTTCGATACCCTTTTCCAATGATTGCGAACGATCGAGCGCCTTGACAGGAAATGGCAGCAAACGCTGCAATAAGTCTGGAAACAGCGTTGCTCCCACCAAAGGCGCCAGCAGGTCAGACCGGAAGAATTCCTTCGTCGCATCCGCAAAGTACCCTGTCACCCCGGACGGATCACAGGCTTGCCAATCGCTGTTGCCAGCGAACCAATTGGCGAGTGTAGCGAACACGCCCGCGCCCAGGCTGCCGCCCGAGACAGAGCTAATCGCGAATGTGTGCTGTGCAAAGTTGGGGCAGGAGTCCTGCATGCGCCCGAGGAAAGACGAAACGTGGTAGCCCGCGTACATACCACCGCCCTCGGCTGCAACGACGTAGACGGGATAGGGCTTGCCCTTTCCGGAAAAGTGCTGGCGATCCTTTCGCTCTGCGAACCACTGGGTGAAACTTTCCTCCAGTCCTGGGGAAGCGTCTTTCTTAAGTGTGTAGTCGACCCAGTGGTTGTCGTTCAGGTCAGCCAATGAGAAGGTCACGGCGGCTGTAAGCACAATAATAGTTACCGGCCAGCCCGTCTGCCGGAATACGTTGGCGAACCAAGTCAGCACAAATGCAAGGGCGGCGAGGAAGACATAGACTATCCCTAGTGTGCCAAGCGCCGATGGCAGAGCTGCCGGCCAGATCGTGATGGCTACCGTCAACGACAAAATCAGTCCCAAGCCGAGAACCACGCCCATCCGAGAAAATAAACGGCGAGCCAACGATAGCCCGGCATCAAGCCATTTCGCCGTAGTCATGGCAACTGCAGCGGCAGCGGAGACCAAGAATGCGAAGCTGATAAGCATGTAATTGAGTATGCTAGCCTCGAATATCGGACTGCTGTCACCCGCGATGGGCACGATGCCGGTTCGAATACTATTCAAGCCGGATAGCACACCGTAGATGGGTGCGAGCGTGATCAAGGCTACGAGCGTCTTTGCCAACACCGCGTGCCACTTGGTCAGATTTTTGGCCGCTTGGTCGAGACAAACGAGGTGGGCACTCGACAGCCACAGAACTGCTATGGCGAGCACGCCTGCCGCCATGGCGAGTAAAATATGGCGCATTTCCCATAAGATCTGCAAAACTGAGTGCCTGCTGCTGGAGCTGTCAACGCCGTCTGCTAGAGCCGCCTGCGTCGTCTCGATGTCGATCAAGTAGAGCTCAAGGATCTGGCTCGGTTGCGACAGCAGCACGAATGCCAACACAGCCACGAAAATCGTCGGCCGCAACCTGATAATGATGTCCCAGGCGCCTTTCATAGCTACCTCCCAAGGATGCCAATCAATTCCGATGCTGTGGATGCAAAAGAGGCGAGGTCCTAGTTTTGTATCTTCATTGGCCATTGAATGCGGGATGGCTCAGGCGAGCGTTGACAAATATCATTCGTAAAAAACGTTCTTCGTCACATTGATAGTAACGATGGCTTGAAGTGGTGCTCCGTCAACGAAGAGCGCAGTTTTGAGTAGGTTTCGATTGAAGTGTTCGCCGGTTAATCTGCTCACCGGAACATGGCCAGCTTGAGTTAGAAAATACGGTGATCTTAGGCATGACGCGGGCAGAATCGGCACGCGCCCTCCCAACCCCAACTAACTCTGCACCAAAACCGCCGCTGAAGGCGACCTTCACCATCGCGGCCCGACATACGGAGGGCGGTACCGTGCATCGGCGCAAAATTCGCCGTTCCAGTACCGGTACTTGCCGCAACTCATTGGCCGCGGCGGAGGCATCCATCCATAGGCGGGTGGGTCGTAATATACTGCTGGCGGCGGAGCGTACCTGTAGGTCCGTGGCGGCGGCGGCTCGTAATACTCGGGCGGCGAATAGTCTCCATCGTCGTCATCGTCATCGTCATCATCGTCGTCGTGATAGCGCCGGTATCCCGCATGTGTGTATTCGCCATGACCGGGCGGCAACGTGCTGCCGGCACTGACAATGGCCGTGGATGCGGCCGCAACAGGGCCCACGTTCAAGCCCGCGGCGGCACCTATCACCAGCAAGCAAAGCCAGGTTCTCAGCCATCTAGACATGTCAACCTCCTGAGCGGTCCGCGCCCATGTAAAGATCCATTTTACATCTCTACTGCGTCACACGCTACCGGGCTAGACAAGCAGCGGTGTGCTGGCAGACCAGTTCAACCCAGTATGTCTCATCATAACATTGGCGCTGCTACACTTCGGCATATTTGATTAAGGTCAATCCGGCCCAGGAGGCAGTAATTTGTGTGAGAGTTTGTCCGGCTGAGGGCCTATCCGAAGTTCCTGATGCGAGTTCCGTCCACCCCCTCCCTGTTATCGCCCTTCGTGAATTGTTGGGTCGCGGGCGGGAATTGACTCGGTGGTCAAAATCAACATCCCTGGCCCGCCCTTGACGCCAACCTACGGCCGATTGCTCCGGTCCCGCTTGCTCCGTTCGCGGCCCCCCCGATCCCCACTTTGCACTCTGACCCGATGTGGGCTACAAGCCCGCACTTCACGTCAGATAACTTCAGGAATTATGCCATGCCGACAATGTCAAACTCGCGCCGCAAGGCCATCCAGGCTAAGCAGCGTAAAGCGGGAAATGCTGCAAAGCGCGCCGCTAAAATCGCCAAGAAGCAGCGTAATTCGGCTTAAGCAGACGCCGCCGGTCTGTTGGGCGCGGCGTAGGGTGCAATAGCGAAGTGTATTGCACCTTCAGTCATCACGAGCCGCCCGCTAAATCCCGAAGAACGGCGCAATACGCCTGCATGAGCCGGCTAATTACGCGCTGCGGGTTTCGCGCCCGTGTGCGGTGGCCGGCGCTTACGTGCACGTCCACACCGGTCCGCAGTTGAAATGGACGTGAGCCTTGCGGGCGGCGTTGAAGCCGGGGCCAAGCGAAGCCCTAAATTTCCCGCATGATACCCACGCGCACAAGTCAGAACTTATGCGCTTTGGTATCCGCCGCGGGGTTGCCAAGCCGGAGGCGTTTCTCCGAAACGACGCGGCCGCGTGCAAGAATAGAGGTATAACGGCGCGCCACAGTACTGACGCTTCTTTCAGCAGTTGGCGCGCCGTTATGAGCGGCCTTTGATGGTGCGTATTTACGCGAAGTGAAGTCTCGAAGTGGGCCGGCCGGTCAGCGGTCAAA
>JBEBJD010000337.1:0-4590 GCA_040080075.1 Hyphomicrobium sp.
ACAGAGTGCTTCCGGAACAGTGTGAAGCGGTTTTCCGGCACGAAGCACGTCAAAACAGAGTGCTTCCGGAAAAGTGTGAAGCGGTTTTCCGAAGAGAAGCACGACAAAACAAGAGCGGCGATCGAGGACTCGATCGCCGCTTTGTTGTGGTGTGTTGGCTACGCTTGAGAGTCACGCACCTATGATCAAGGCGTGGCAGGAGCCGGTGTGGCCGGTGCAGCGGGTTCTGATGCCGGCGCAGGAGCGGGAGCCGGAGCCACTGGTGCTGGGGCCGATATGCCCGTCGGCATCGCATCGTTCTTGTATGCGACATACGACAGTCCGCCAAAGACGGCGCCGAATACAACGGCAGTGACAAGCGCATTTACAACGCGATTGCTGAACGACAGCATGTTGCCGATAAGGTCAACGACGAACACGATGGCCGATGCCACCAGGACAGGCTCAAGCCAAGCCAGATCGGCTGGCACAGCGATGGTCTTTGGAATGCTGTCCTTAAACATCATGAAGAACAAAGCGCCAGACAGAAGCGCGAATATGACGGCTGTTACCAGCGCATTCATAAAGCGGCTGCTGAACGACAAAATGTTCCCGATCAGGCCGACCACAAAAACAACGGCCGACATAACGATCACCGGCTCGAGCCAGGTGAGATCCGCAGGCATGAACATGAAGCTTCCCCATGATTATCAACGCCCGATTCACCGGCGCCTGGGCGATGCATAGACCACCTTTGGAGCGATGTCATGACGCTTTGATGTGATTTTGGGCAGTTAAAGTGGATGGTTGGTGGTCGTAGTACACTCAATACGACTTATTCACTCTTCGAGCGGCTTGCACGGCAAGCGCTCAGTACTTTGAATCGACGAGTAAATCACCGCGAGCTCTCGATGAAGCGCCTGCTTTTTTTCCACCGCCAGCTGCCTTATGAGCCTTTGCTTTTGTTGTTTTCGGGGCGGGTTCGAGTTGTCCTGTAACAAGCGCCAAAGCATGCGCCTGAATCTGCTGCCGGTTGAAACTTGAAATGGCAAGGTTATGCGGATCCAGGTTCTTGACCAAGGTGCGTGCAGCCGTATCGGAGGTCGAATCCACAAGGGTTTGAAAAACCTTTGGACCGGAACTCTTCACAAGCAGTTCTAAGCTCGAAAGCGTGGCAGATTTGGCCTTGAGCTGTTTTTCCAACCAGCCGCTGACCAGGTTATTTAAGTCGGGCTGCTTGCCGGTCACGCCAGCCAGCCGGTCTGCCGCGTCAAGTAGAGCATTGAGGTTCATGTTTTGCTCCGATCTTTGTCCAGTATCTGCCAGAATTCCGCGCAGATCACTTCAAGGTGGTCGCCAACTGCGCCATATGTCCCCTTGAAAGTGTCATGGCCTTCAGCTCTGTCCATGGCGTCTGCCCAGGCACAACCAATCGATACCTGCAAAATCAAAACGTCCCGCGCCGTATAATCGCGGGACGTTTAATTCAGTCATTGCCTCACCAGTGCAGCTGGCCTTGCGGCTATTTTTCCAAAATGCCCATGATATCGCTTTCCTTCATGATCAAGAGGTCCTGACCATCGATTTTGACTTCGGTGCCAGACCATTTGCCAAACAGGACCTTGTCGCCTTTTTTGACGTCGAGAGCGGCGATCTTGCCGGCTTCGTCCCGGGAGCCTGGGCCAACGGCAATGACAAGGCCTTGTTGGGGTTTTTCGCCTGCCGTATCGGGGATGATAATTCCGCCGGCGGTTTTTGATTCAGTGTCGGCGCGTTTAACAACGACGCGGTCATGCAAGGGGCGGAACTTCATAGGCCGTATGCTCCGGTTAGATGATGTTCGTCCGGGCGCACGCTGGAGTCCGCCCGTTTCGTCCAAAAACAATAAACGGGAGCGCAGGTCAATTGGGAGTGGGTAGCCAAACGGCCCGAGACGCCGGGGCCAAGTCATCGGTTAGGCTGTAGATCCAACTTTAGGCCGTTTCCAAGTCACTCAGTGTGCGCGTGATTTTGCAAGTGCAGAATGCAACCATAAGGTAAATTAATTGATTGCATACAATCTTAACGGGCATATTCTAGTTCTGTGCCTATCTAAGCAGTCTCTCGTTGCTCTCCCGGTTTTGAACCCACGGAGTTATTCCATGCCGGTCGCCAATGCACACAACGATCAATTGCCTGAGCCTGAGCCCAGAACTCTGAATTCTGGCGATCGCCCTGAGCCCTCTGGCCGGTCAACACTCAACGAATTGCGTGCCGACCGGATTTCCTATTTGGCTGATATGATCAGCGAAATGCAAGTCATGGCCCATGAATCTCAGTTCCATACGTTAGCCGGCATCCTTGGTTTGGCCAACGCCGAGGCGAGGCTACTGACCAGCAGACTGACGCGATAGCCTGCGATCCCCGCCGCCATCTGGCACCGCGCGCCACTGGCCACGGATCACGCGTCTGCTGGCTTTAGCGAGATCAATTGTGCGCCGTGCCGTTCGATGCGACCCGCCAGGTCGAGTTCCATGACGATAGCGCGCACATCACGTGCGTTCAGCCCGATGCTGCGGCCAATCTCGTCGAGATCTATGGGATGGGGCCCTAGTGCTTGGACCACGGCGGCACGGTCCCGATCTGATACCGCCGGCGGGCCAATCACAACAGTGCTTAGCTGCAAGGGAGGATGCGAGACAATTTCACGAAAAGATTGTTTATTCAGTCCCGCCATTGGCTCGAGGGTTTCGAGAATATCGCGCGCTTCCGTCGCCAGGACGGCCCCGGTTTTAAGCAATTGATTGGTGCCTTCCGCGCGCGGGTCGAGGGGATGACCTGGGACAGCGAACACTTCCCGGCCCTGCTCACCGGCCAGCCGCGCCGTCAGCAGCGTGCCGGACCGGCGCGCCGCTTCAATAACCAGCACACCCAGAGACATCCCTGAGATGATGCGGTTGCGGCGCGGGAAGTCGGCGGCGCGCGGCACAAATCCAGGCGGCATTTCGCTGATGAGACAGCCTTGTTCGCCGATGCTGCGATAGAGACTGTCATGTTCGGGCGGATAGATATTATCGATGCCACCTGCCAGCACGGCCATTGTTCCGGTGCTCAAGCTAGCTGTGTGGGCGGCGCCATCGATGCCGCGGGCCAATCCCGACACGATCACAAGTCCGGCGCGGCCAAGTTCATGGGCGAACGTTTTAGCCATTTTGAGTCCGGCGGCGGAGGCGAGGCGAGAGCCGATAATGGCGACGGCCGGCGCCTGCAACAATTCGGTGTTTCCTTTGGCATAGATGAGGGGCGGGGGTACCTCGACGGCTGCAAGGGCCTTGGGATAGCCCGGTTCCAAGGTGAATAGCGGATATGCACCAAGCCGCCGCGCGGCGGCCAATTCGTCTTCAGCGCGCGACTTGGGGCACAAGCGTAGCTGCTTTCCGCCGCCGCGCCGCGACAATTCCGGCAGGGCTTCGAGAGCCGCTGCAGCCCCGCCAAAGGTATTGATCAACTCGCGGAACGTAACCGGGCCTACATTGCCAGACCGGATAAGCCGCAGGCAGGCGACACGCTCACCCTCGCCAAGCACGGCAACTGGGAGTGGGGCCGGAGTAAAGAGTGAAGCCTGGTCACGCCCGGCTGCCAATTTTGTGGTCACCTATCTTGGGCTCCTCACCCTTTGTCAGGCGGCTGATATTGCTGCTGTGCTTCCACATCAACAGTCCGGTCATTACGGCGGCGAGCAGCGCTTCGGCATAGTCGCCCTGATAGACCAGAACGCCTGGAGTAAAAATGCTCGCGGCAAGCGCCGACAAGGACGAATATCGTGTGATCACGGCCACGAGCAACCAGCAAGCGCAGAACAAGAGTGCTGCTGGCCAGAATATGCCGAGCAGCACGCCAATGTAGGTCGCCACGCCCTTGCCTCCTTTGAAGCCCAGCCAGACTGGAAAAATGTGGCCGAGAAAAGCGCCAAGCCCGGCTAGCAGCCCCGCAAGAATTTGTATGCCATGCTGGCCGCCAACGTACTGGGCCACCAATACGGCCACCGTGCCTTTCAAGGCATCGAGCAACAATGTCAGGGCGGCCATCCCTTTGTGCCCGGTGCGCAGCACGTTGGTGGCGCCGATATTGCCCGAACCGATGTTGCGTACGTCGCCCAGGCCAGCGGCTTTCGTCAAGATAAAGCCAAATGGCACAGAGCCAAGCAGGTACCCGAAGGCCAGGGCGGCAAAGGCTGGCAATGACAAGAGTGGATCCATCGATTGTCCGGAGAAAAAAGCAGTGCTGAGCGACCCTACCGGCAGTTACCATCACGATCAACCGCTAGACAGCTTCAACCGGTGCGCGCACGGGGCGGACTTGCCTTATGTTTCGAAAAGCCTGCTTTTGAGGGTCAGGTGTGTGCGCTTGACCGCGTAGGCTTCACATCAACAGCGGCTCGGCTAATCTGGGGACGCGCGCACACGCCCTGAGAATCGGACTAGGATTCAAAAGGGACACTAGAATCAATGGCTTTCTAGTGTGGCTTTGGTTCAGAAGTTCCCTTGACGGTTCGCTGCACGTGAGAGGGAACGTCTGAACCGCCACACTAGTGTCCCGAATCCGAAGTTCGCATACACCACGCGGCTGGCA
>JBEBJD010000201.1:0-19760 GCA_040080075.1 Hyphomicrobium sp.
GCCGAGGGGTTGGCCAACGTCGTCACGGGATCAATCGAGGAAGACGACACACAGCTTCTGAAGTTCCACGGCTCCTACATGCAGGACGACCGCGACATCCGCGCCGAGCGCGGCAAGAAGAAGTTGGAGAAAGCCTTCTCATTCATGATCCGCCTGCGCATTCCCGGCGGCGTCGTCAGCCCAAAGCAATGGATCGCACTTGATGATATCGCTTCCACTTATGCCAACCACACCCTGCGCATCACGACGCGCGCGACCTTCCAGTATCACGGAATCATCAAGTCGAACCTGAAGCGCACCATGCAGGCGATCAACGCTGCCTGCCTCGACAGCATCGCGGCGTGCGGCGACGTCAACCGCAATGTTATGTCCGCCGCAAATCCGTACCTTTCGAGGGCGCACGGCGTGGCTTATGAACTGGCCAAGACGGTCTCCGATCACTTGCTGCCCAAGACCGGCGCCTATCACGAGATCTGGCTCGATGGCGAGCAGGTGGTGGGCAAGCCGGCGAAAGCTGCGGCCGAATCCGAGCCGCTCTACGGCGCGCACTATTTGCCGCGTAAGTTCAAGATCGTGATCGCGGTGCCGCCCGAAAACGACGTCGATATATTTGCCCATGACGTGGGCTTCATCGCCGTCGTCGAAAAAGGTGAGGTGGCTGGCTGGAACGTGACGGTGGGCGGCGGCATGGGTATGACGCACGGCGAAACAGACACCTTCCCGCGCACCGCCGACGTGCTGGGCTACTGTACCACTGCTCAGGCCGTCGATGTTGCCGAAAAAATCATGACCGTGCAGCGCGATTGGGGCAACCGCGAGCTGCGCAAGAACGCGCGTATGAAGTATACCATCGAGCGCGTTGGCCTCGATAAGTTCCGGGACGAAGTCGAAAAGCGCCTTGGCGCCAAGCTCGGCAAGGCTAAGCCCTTCAAGTTCACCTACACCGGGGACCGCATCGGCTGGCATGAAACAGTTGATGGTAAGCCAGCCGATAAGAAGTGGCACCTGACGCTTTACATAGAGAATGGCCGCGTCAAGGATGTGCCAGGTTGCACCATGCGCAAGGCCTTCCGGGAAATTGCGGAGACCGGTCTTTGCGACTTCGTCGTTACGTCGAACCAGAATCTTATTCTGGCAAATACCGCCGCGAAATCGAAGTCGAAGATCGAGGACATCTTGAAAAAGCACGGCGTCTCGATTGCCACCTCGTCGGGCTTGCGCCGCAACGCCATGGCGTGCGTGGCGCTGCCGACTTGCGGGCTCGCCTTGGCCGAGAGCGAACGCTTCCTGCCGGAACTCATTACCGCACTGGAAGACACTCTCGATGAGGCGGGTCTCAAGAACGACGATATCATGATGCGCATGACCGGCTGCCCCAACGGCTGCGCACGTCCCTACCTCGCCGAGATTGGCTTCGTCGGCCGCAACCCGGGGCTCTATAATCTTTATCTCGGCGCCGCGTTCGATGGCACGCGGCTGTCGAAGCTTTACGCCCAGGACGTTGGCAAAGACAAAATCCTGTCTCTGTTGAAACCGCTGTTGAAACGCTACGCCAAAGAGCGCAAGGACGGCGAACACTTCGGCGACTACGTTATCCGTGTGGGCGTCGTCAAGGCTACAACGGCCGGCAACACCTTCCATGACGGCGTAAAGCTGGCGGGGTAGTGTGCCATTGAGCCTGGCACTCCTCTTATGCGCAGTTCACCCAACAGGCGCCATCCGCGGCATTGTCCCACTGCTGTTCCATGGATGAGAGCGGTGTGAGGGCGGAGCCGGGGAATTTGGCGGGTGTCACGCGTTCAAAGTGCCTCACGCATCTCTTGGTAGCAGCCCCTTCACATTGCGCTCAGGCACGGCTTTGCCCAGTTCCTTCAAATGTGGAATGAGCTTCACTTCGGCACTCGCGGGCCAGCCATCCTTGGCGCCCCGGAAGCAGCCGCGGCACACGGTGACACCATAGTACTTGATGAAGTAGCCGAGGAATTCTCCGCCGCCCATCTGGAATTCGCTCTTGCATAGGAAGCATTGCTCCATAAACGGCTTGGTGCTTTTCACGTGGGGTGTCCTTGTTTCGCGCAATCGCATGGCGCTCTTCGTCTTGTGACGAAGGCTGTAGTCTCTTTGCGCCCGGAAGCCAACCCTAGACCGTCACCATCGCAATGGCGAAGCGCGACCGGACCCGTAGTTTGGGTTGGGCGCATTTTCGCGCCGTAACCCAAAGACTCTTGCGCCGGCGGGAGCGGTGTTAGCTTACGCGGAATATGCCGATAGCACATCGCGCTGCAAACCTACTGACCCCTTTCAGCTGTCATCCTCGCGCTTGTCGCGAGGACCCATCAGGCCACGAACTCTGACGCACAATACTTTGGACAGAAGGGTCACAGCAAATTCGTTATAACCTGAACACCCGGACAAATGGGTCCTCGCGAGTCCTGCCGAAGACGTGCTTCGCACTCGGCGCGAGGATGACACCTGCGGGTGTCGCGCGGCCCAACACGTCACGGAATCGCCCAAAAAAATGTTGGGTGACGCGCTCCTGAAAGATCAGATTATTCAAGCCATGCCGAGCGGCCGCGGAAGGACGTGGGAGGGGTGTGATTCCGTAGGTTGGGTTAGGTGCTCTTTGCGCCGTAACCCAACGGCTCTTGCGCAGGTGTGTGCCTGTCATCCTCGGGCTTGTCCCGAGGACCCATCAGGCAGCGAACTCAGACGCTCAAGACCTTGGACGTCAACGGCACAGCAAATTCGTCATGGCCTGAACGCCCGGATAAATGGGTCCTCGGGACAAGCCCGAGGATGACACTGTGGGTGTGGCGTGATGGGAAAAATGAAGTGATTGCTTGAGCGTCATGTCGCGGGTGTGGTCAAAGATCCGTAGGTTATCGTCGAGGTGAGCCGCGACCCTCAGTTCTGGCGCAGAGCCGAAAAAGCGTTGGGTGACGCGGCAAGTGCCGCTAACCCGATTTCATGCGGGCTCGTCCGTGGCCTGCGAGAATTCGTTGGCCAATCCAACTAATTGCTGAAATAGGTCAGGCTCGTCAAAAACTTGAGCCGCAAATGCGAATGAGTAAGTGCCGCGAATGTACTGGTTTCTGATATCGAATAGATGGTCCCGCTGAAACCTAGAATTGGGATTGCCTCCCAATCTCCAACTAGGTGGGGCGCCGTCAAACATCTCCATCACTTGTGGCGATCTTGCATGAGCGTATCCTGAGTACATGGTGTAGACCGAAACGGCTGGTTGACGAACGCTATCGACGGGATGGGAAATTAGCTCGGACAGGGTTGTCGCTATGTAGTCACGTATTGTCGTCCGTCTCACCGTATTTGTTTTGTCGGTCTCCTCAGACCAGAATTTTCTTAAAAACGCCTCATGGTTGGCTGTTGGATTTCCGAGAATTTTGGCAAAGCAAAGAAAATCACTGTCCTCGCTGGCCTCGTCAACGCCTCTTTGGATGGTAGCGCCTTCTTGCAGAAACCCGGTGTCCAGCAGCAAATGAGCGGACTGCAAACCCGTTACTATGCGCGCTAGCTTTTGAATAATTGCTTGCTCGTAAGTCTGCTCAACATACCGATAATTAAATCCTAGCGGTGCACTGACCCGCTTTGGAGGTGGCACAGCGTTAACATAGCGGATATGAGAAGCCGCCATAGCTTCCAATACTTTTCGAAACCAGTCTCGCTGAGCAATCACAAGTGCCTCTACTCCGCCGCCTTCGCTCCGGCCCCCGCGTACCCCAACTGCGCATTGAGCTTGCCGATCAAATCCGCAGCTGCCACCGGAATGTTGGTGCCGGGACCGAACACGGCCTTGGCGCCTGCCGCAAACAAAGCATCATAATCACCCGGCGGGATGACGCCGCCGACGACAATCATGATGTCGTTGCGGCCTTCTTTGGCAAGTGCGGCTTTCAAATCGGGCACGAGAGTCAAATGCCCGGCGGCAAGCGACGACACGCCGATCACATGCACGTCGTTTTCAACGGCCTGGCGGGCAGCTTCTTCGGGTGTGGCAAACAGCGGCCCGATATCGACATCGAAGCCGAGATCGGCGAAGGCGGTGGCAATAACTTTCTGCCCGCGGTCGTGGCCGTCCTGGCCCATTTTGGCGATTAGAATGCGTGGGCGGCGGCCGTCGTTTTTTTCGAACGCCTCGACCAGCGTGATGACATTGACGACATCGGAGTTCATGGCAGCCTCTGAACGGTAGACGCCCGAAATGGCGCGGATTTCGGCGCGGTGGCGGGTGAACACCTGCTCCATGGCTTCCGACATTTCGCCCACCGTCGCCATGGCGCGCGCCGCCTTGACGCACAGATCGAGCAGGTTGCCGGTGCCGCGCGCGCCGTCAATCAGCGCCGTCAAGGCGGCCTGGGTTTTGGTCTCGTCGCGTTCAGCCCGCAGGCGCTTCAATTTGGCGATTTGCTGCTCGCGCACGCTCTGGTTATCGACCTTCAATAGCGGGAAATCGGCATCGCCCTTGATGCGGAACTTGTTGATGCCGGTGATCGTTTGGCGGCCGGTATCGATGCGCGCCTGCGTGCGGGCCGCCGCTTCTTCGATGCGCATTTTTGGAATGCCCGCCCCGATGGCCTTGGTCATACCGCCGAAGTCTTCGATCTCCTTGATGTGCGCAAGAGCCTTCTGTGCGAGATCATAGGTCAGGCGTTCGATGAAGTGGCTACCGCCCCACGGATCAATCACCTTCGTGGTGCCGCTCTCCTGTTGCAGGAGAAGCTGAGTGTTGCGGGCGATGCGGGCAGAGAAGTCAGTCGGAAGTGCGATGGCTTCATCGAGACCATTGGTGTGCAGCGATTGCGTGTGCCCTTGGGTGGCGGCCATGGCCTCCAGGCACGTGCGCGTGGCGTTGTTGTAAACATCTTGCGCGGTCAGCGACCAGCCTGAAGTCTGCGAATGCGTGCGCAACGACAGCGAGCGCGCGTCTTTTGGATTGAACTCTTCCTTAATGAGCTTCGCCCACAGCAGGCGCGCGGCCCGCATCTTGGCGATCTCCATGAAGTAGTTCATGCCGATGGCCCAGAAGAACGACAATCTGGGAGCGAACGCATCGATACCAAGACCAGCCGCCACGCCCGCGCGCACATATTCGACGCCGTCGGCCAGCGTGTAGCCAAGTTCGAGGTCGGCGGTCGCGCCGGCTTCCTGCATGTGATAACCGGAAATCGAGATCGAATTGAACTTGGGCATGTTGGCCGAGGTATAGGCGAAAATATCCGACACGATGCGCATCGAAGGCGCGGGCGGATAGATGTAGGTGTTGCGCACCATGAATTCTTTTAAGATATCGTTCTGAATGGTGCCGGCGAGCTTGGAGGCGGGCACGCCCTGCTCTTCACCCGCCACGATGAACAGAGCCAAGATCGGCAGTACCGCGCCGTTCATGGTCATCGACACGGTCATCTCTTGCAGCGGGATGCCGTCGAATAGCGTGCGCATATCGTAAATTGAATCAATTGCCACGCCCGCCATGCCGACGTCACCGCGCACGCGCGGATGATCGCTGTCATAGCCTCGGTGCGTGGCAAGATCGAAGGCGATGGAGAGGCCCTTCTGCCCGGCCGCGATGTTGCGGCGGTAGAAGGCGTTTGAATCTTCCGCCGTCGAGAAGCCCGCGTATTGCCGGATAGTCCACGGTTGGCTCGCGTACATGGCCGGGTAGGGTCCGCGCAGATAAGGCGCGATGCCGGGATAGGTGTTGAGGAAATCGAGGCCCTCGGTGTCGGCACCCGTGTAGACGGGTTTCAATGGAATGCCTTCAGGCGTCAGCCAGGTTTCGCTGTCACCGTTTGGGGCGGCACCTGCCTTGTGCGCGGCGGCGGGACGGCCGTCATCGAGGTTAACCTTCGTGAAATCAGGGATCAGTGACATGGGCTCTTCCGGTGCATCTCAACGTTGCTGCTTCGTATCATAGCAAAGGGGCGTTTGGCGATGCGGCGAAGACCGCGCGCGGGGGCGGAGTGGCGGGGGTGAACCCCTTATAAAGTGCATGTTAAACGGGCTTGGCCGTAAAATGCGTGCCGCTATAGGCCTCGGTCAAGGGGAACTCGGCTTCGATGCTCGCAAGCGTGCCGGTGCCATCGCCCGGCCAATCGATAAAATCGGCAACGTCCATCTTGTGTGGCAGCGGGGTGCGGCGCGCGTAGTTCATAGCGAGGCGGCCTCCTCGTTGGCGGCCGGACGGTGGCAGCCTAGCATAATAAAACGCGATTGTGACGCTTGAACCAACGATGCCTTAACCCGCCAATTTCCCTTGCAATCCCTTCAACGTTGCCACCGCGTCGGCACCGGCAAAGAGGAACTGATCGACGCCAGCGGTTTTGAGCGAGGCTTCGCGTTCGCCCGGGCGCCCGGCCATCAGAACGTAACTGGCTCCGGCGGCCTTCAGTGCTTTGGCGGTGCTTTCTGCGTGTTCAGCATTGATGGCGTCCGACGAACAGATGCAGGCCGCTGTCGCGCCAGAGGCCTTGAAGGCCTCGGCTGCGGTTTGTGCATTCGGATAGCCGTCGCTCATCTCGGCCGCGATGCCGCCAGCGGCGAGATAGTTCTTGATCCAGGTCGAGCGCACGTTGTGGTCGATGACTTCGCCTAGGCTCGCTAAGAAAACCGTGAACGGCTTCTTGGTGGCGGCCGCATATTGGTCGGCGACATCGCGCAGGGCTTCAAAAGGCTCGGCAAGCCGCGCCATGGTGAGTGGCCGAATGGTTTCGACAGGCCCGCCGGAGGGTGCCGCCGGGCGCGGCCACAGTTCGGCTGTGACGCCATCGTCCCCAAGTTTAGGGAAGGCCGAGACGCCGGTGATCTCCATGCGGCCAGTGGCAATGGCCGTCGCGCGAGCGGCAGCAACTTTCGCGATTTCATCCTGCACAAAGCCGCACTTCAAGGCCGCTACAATGCCGCCCCCGGTCTTGTCAGATTGGGCCTCGATCGATTGGAAAATGTCCCAGGCCTTTTGTGCCAGATCACTCGTCAGGTTTTCAACGTACCACGAGCCGCCAGCCGGGTCGGCGACGCGGCCTAGATTGCTTTCTTCCTGGCACACGATTTGAATGTTGCGGGCCACGCGGCGCGCGAAGGCATCGGGCTGGCCAAGTGCGAACGTGAACGGCAGTACGCAAATGGCATCGGCCCCGCCAAGTGCCGCCGAGGCGCAGGAGATCGTGGTGCGGATGATGTTGGTCCAGACGTCGCGTTTGGCCATCATGCGATACGATGTGACTGCGTTGAATGGCACTTGAGCGGCCGCATCGCCAGCACCGCAGGCGTCCGCCACGCGCCAGACCAACTGACGGGCGGCTCTTAGCTTGGCAATGCCCATGAACTGCTCATCGTCGATGGCGAGCGTCACTTCGATCTTGGGTAGTGCGTCCGCAGGTTTAAGTCCGGCTGCTTCGCAAGCTCGCAAGTAAGCCACCAGCGTCGAGAGCATCAGAGCGAGTTCTTGCGCCTCGCTGGCGCCGCCGATGTGATAGGGCACGCCATCAGCGCGCAAAGCCGTCACGCCGGGCAACTTGGCGGCATCAACGGCAAGTTTGGCGGCAGCCCCCAAAGCCTGATCGATTGGAGAATTGAGGCGGCCGGTGCGCGCGAGTTCGCCGATGGGGTCGAAGCCATATGCGGCCTTGCGCTGGTCTAAGGGGACCTTGGCGTGATCCCACAGGCCTTTGAGGCTGGCTGCCGCTGTGGCCGTCTGATCGCCCGCTACCAGCGAAATTGTGCACAGGTCAAGCATGACGCCGTTGAGGGCGCGGGTCAGGTTGGCTTCATCGGGTGCAAGGCCCAAACCGCCGGGCGCCGCGATCTGCAGGACAATCGATATGACCCCGCCTTCGAGATCGTCAAGGATGGCCTGGTTGACGGCCACCGCATCGGTGCCGATGTGCATCTGGCGGATGTCCCAGCCCAGTCCATCGCGAACGGCCTTGGTGCCGCGCACAAAAGGAGCAGCTCCGGGAAGCGCATCGTTGGACCCGGTCAGGGAATGCGCCGGGGTATAAAGGGGCTCGACGCGCAGGCCGTCGGCGGTCTTGGAAACCAACCTTTTATCGAAATCGGCACCCTTGATGGCCTTATCGACGAGCCCGCGCCATTGATCGAGTGTTGGCGGCGCAAATCCGTCAGCAAGCTTCACCAGGGAAGCGGGGCCATTCGCCGTCATAGGCACCTCAATTATAAGTCAAATTGCCGGATTGGACCACCAGCTGGGCACGTGACCTGCGGGCGTATTTCAACTGTGTCTATAGGGGCTAGCCCCCCGCAGCGCATCAGTAAAACGCCCGCCGGCGCTCGCGGCACGGCGACACGCTTGGCTCAACCACGCCGGTGGGATCTGGGGTGAGCCGGTGGCACAACAGTTTTCCCTATAATTTGCACCAGTCGGCCATGCAACTGAGCTTTGCAAAGGCGGGGTGCCATGCCAATACGGCTGCTAAGCAGGCGGACGAGTCGTCTGCCAATGGTGCCGGGCGCGAGGCCGGGCATGTTAGTGGCCGCATCGCGGAAAAGCCGTTTGGCGGAAAAATTGGAGCATTTGAGACCCATGAGCCAGTCAGTTCTTCAAAGCGGCAAGCTCTTTATCGGCAAAAGCACCAAACCCGAATATCTCGATCTCAAATTTGCCAACCGCCATGGGTTGATCACGGGCGCCACCGGCACCGGAAAAACTGTGACGCTACAGGGATTGGCTGAGGGCTTTTCGGCGGCCGGCGTGCCGGTGTTTGCCGCCGACATCAAGGGCGATCTGTCGGGCATTGCTGCTGTCGGAGAGCCCAAGGATTTTCTGGTCAAGCGCGCGGCTGAAGTCGGGCTTGGCGCCGACTGGAAGCAGCAGGCCTATCCGACGATGTTTTGGGATGTGTTTGGCTCCTCGGGGCATCCCATCCGCGCCACCGTGCTCGACATGGGGCCGCTGCTGCTGTCCCGGCTGCTCGAGCTCAATGAGACCCAAGAAGGCGTGTTGAACATCGCTTTCCGCGTGGCGGCTGACGAAAAAATGCCGGTGCTCGATCTCAAGGATCTGCGGGCGCTGATCAACTCTGTGGCTGAGCGTTCCAAGGAATTGATGACGAAGTACGGCAACGTTGCCACCACTTCGGTCGGGTCAATTCAGCGCCGCTTGCTGGTGCTGGAAGAGCAAGGTGCCGATCAGTTCTTTGGCGAACCTGCGCTCGACATCATGGACTTTATGAAGACGGCTCCCGATGGACGCGGCGTCATTTCCATTCTGGCGGCTGACAAGCTGATGGAAAAGCCGCGGCTCTATTCCACGTTCCTTTTGTGGATGCTGACCAAGCTGTGGCAAACGCTGCCTGAAGTGGGCGACATCCCCAAGCCCAAGCTCGTCTTCTTCTTCGACGAAGCACATCTGCTGTTTAACGACGCGCCCAAGGCGCTTCTTGAGCGCATCGAGCAGATCGCGCGTCTCATCCGCTCCAAGGGTGTGGGTGTCTACTTCATTACCCAGAACCCTATGGACGTGCCCAACACGGTCTCGGCGCAGCTCGGCAACCGGGTGCAGCACGCGCTGCGCGCCTTCACGCCGCAAGAGCAGAAGGCGGTCAAAACCGCAGCTACTACGTTCCGCAAGAATCCCGATCTTGACACCGAAAAAGTCATTATGGAAATGAAGGTCGGTGAAGCGCTGGTTTCGACGTTGGAGAATAAGGGTGAACCGTCGATGGTTCAGCGCACGCTGATCCGTCCGCCAGAAGGCCGCATCGGGCCCGTCTCGGCCGATGAGCGCCGCAGTGTGATCGAATACAGCCCTGTTTTTGGTAAGTACGAGGACACAGTGGATCGCGAGAGCGCGCACGAAATGCTGACCAAGCGCACCGAGGCGGCGGCTCAAGAGGCAGGTGCCGCGGAAGGCGGTGGGGGGTGGGGTGATATCATCTTTGGTGGCGGCGCACCGGCTGCCAAGGGCGGCAAGCGTCCGGCGCCAGGTATGGGCGATATGATCGGCAAAGAGCTGAAACGCTCGATTTCGCGCACGGTCGCCACAACGATCAAAAACATCATCGTCGGCTCGATCAAGGGAGGGCGGAGGTAGGAGGCAGCGGGGGACTCGTCACAGCAGTGGCTGTACGGCGTATCCCGCCGGTACGTAGTGGGGCTCGTTCGAAACGGTACCGGGATAAGAAAGTACTGGCGGCGCGCCTCAACGCGAGTTTTTGATTTTCGTGCCGTTGGTGGATGGGCGAGATGGCGGCTGGGGTGTCTGACCGGCGGCATCGATAATCGAGCGCAATCCGTTGAGTAGGCTGCGGCGCAGTTTTACCGGCAGCAAGTCCAGAATGAAAGCATCTGCGCGCTTGGCACCGGCGGAGGCCTGCCGAAGCCTGTCCTGGCCTTTCTTAGTCAGGAACATGGCATTAGTCCTACCGTCTGCTTTGGTGCGCTGGCGCCGCAAAAGTCCTTCATCCACGAGGCGACGCACTATTTCAGCAAGCCTCGAGCGGTCTATTCCTGTCTGCGCAATGAGCCGCGTCAGTGTCAAATTAGGGTGCAGTTTAACCGCCATCAGAACTGAAAATTGCCGGGCTGAAAGCCCGCCTCCGCCCGACTGCTTCATAAAGGCGGCATCACTCGCGCGAACCGCTCGATTCAACAACTGCGCGAGATGGAGTTGCTGTTCATCGAGTTGCGGTGCAGACATTCAAGGCTCCCAAGGCGACCGAATCTGACTCAATTGGATAGTTTAAACGCGATTGGGGTTAGCCCCATGCCACTCCGGATGTGCGGGTGCAATCCTAAGGTGCGGACAAGGCGCTAACCCCAAACTCTGAGGGGGTACAATTAATTCACCCCCAATGACAACGATTGTGCCAAGTCCTCTTCCCCCAGCCGGTCCTTCAGTCAATGAATTCACGCACTGATAGAACGAACGGCTGCACGTGGCCCGGCTTCAATCGTTGCCAAATCTTGATTAGACCGGCAGGTAGACAAGTTCAGTTTCGGATCGTTCTGCAGGCCTAGAAAATGGCATGCGAACAATTGGCTGTGAAAGTGCCTCTATGAGACCAACCGCTTCCACCCTAAGTTCGCCACTCTCCACGGCGAAATTTGCGGCAGCGCCAATTGGTTGCTTAATGAAAAAAGCTTAGCGCCAGAATGTCAGGCGAACGAGTAAATTTGCTTATCATCCATATAAATTCTGCGTAAACAGCTGCGCTCGCTAGTGTGCTGCTAGTTAAGCTATAACTTACTGAAATAAAAAAGAAAAAACAAGCCTAGTTGTCTTGAGGTTCCGCAAGGCGATAGCCCACTCCGAGCTCTGTCTGCAATAGTTTGGGCTGCGTGGGATCGGCTTCAATGTCCTGTCGTACTTTGCGAACGAGAATGCGCAAATAGTGAGTGGAGTCGGCAAATCCTTCACCCCAAATTTCTCGAAGGAGATGGCGGTGCGTTACGACCTTGCCAGCGTTTTGGGCAAGAATCTGAATAAGCCGGAATTCCTTCGGACTGAGTTTAATTTCCCGTCCTGCAAGGGTCACCAGCCTTTGCGACAAGTCGACCGTCAGTGGGCCAATGGTGACAATTGGTTCGGGTGCATCGCCTCGCGTCTTCCGGCGTATGGCGGCGCGGGCACGCGCAATGAGTTCAGCCATGCCAAATGGTTTCACGACATAGTCATCGGCACCGATATCGAGCAGCCGCACTTTTTCGACTTCGCTTGAGCGTGCTGACAAGATAATGATGGGCACACTTGACCAGCTGCGCACCCGCTCCACGACCACCGCACCATCCATATCGGGCAGTCCGAGATCAACGAGAATCAAGTCGTGCGGCCGCAATGTCGCCAGCTTTATTCCTTCAGCACCGGTCAACGCTTCGTAGACATTGTAACCGGCCAATTCGAACCCCGAGCGCAAGAACCGGCGCACTTGCGGCTCGTCATCGATGACAAGAACTGGAGCAGGCTCATTACTCATTGCTGCTCTCCAGTAACCGCATCTGGTCCTGGGTTGCGCACGGCAGAATTACGGAAACGCATAACCCTGGCCCACTCCGGGCAGGCGCCAGTTCAAGGCGTCCGCCACAGGCGGTGACAAATGCGTGGGCAATCCACAGTCCAAGCCCAGAGCCGCGCGTGGTGTCGCGCACGTTGGCTCCCCGGAAAAATCTGTCGAATGCCCGCAACATTTCCATCGGCGACATGCCGATGCCATCGTCTTCAATTGAAATAACTATTTCTGCGGCCTTGTTTATAACAGCCAAGCGAATCCCGCCTGTGGCTGGGGAATATTTCCGGGCATTGTCGATAATCAGGCGTAGTGCTTGCACGATCAATGCCGGATCTGCCTGCACGAGCGGCACGTTTTGCGGAATGCTTAGTGTTGTGGCGCGGCCATCACTGTGCTGGGCCGCAAGAGCGGCATTGATAAGATCTGCCGCTTCGATCCAGGTGAGTGTGGGGCGTAGGCCCTTGCTGCTGACAGTGGCGGCATCAAGGAGCTTTTGTATATCGTCGTTGAGGCGCCGCGCCTCGCTGACCACAATCCCGGCCAATGACACCGCTTGGGGGTCGGACACGACCGCGGGCCGATCGGCTAGAATTGTCGCGGAACCAAGTATCGAAGCGAGAGGCGTGCGCAGGCCATGGGACACCGAGCCGATAATGGCTTCACGCAGCTCTTCGGCTTTGGAATGCATTGCTGCATCAATGACGGCCGTGGACAGTTCGAGCCGTTCGAACGTGGCCCCAGCGTTCTCAAGCAATGATCCGACTTTTTGCCGGATGGCTGTCAGATTTGTACTGGGGTGAGGCCCAAGATTGATCATCACCATGCCCTGCCCAAACTTGCCATGGGACACGATTTGCACAAGCCAGTCCTGGTTGCTGGCCGGGTCTGTAAGCGTGGTCGTCGGAAACGGAGGCGTCACCTTGCCAAGTTCCTCGGCGGTAGCACGGACAAAGGCCGGAGGCCCTTCACCAGTCCACAACCGGGTAGGCACAGAACCTGCCGCCTGTTGGGTCATAACGAAGGCAGGCGCGCCCAGTAACGAACTGGCATTTTGCTGCACCGCCTGACAAACCTCATCAGGCCGTGTTGCCCTGGCGAGCTGACGCGAGAATGCATAAAGTAGTTCGAGTTCTCTGCTGCTGTGTTTGGCGACGGTGGCATTGGATCGTGCGGTCGAGGCCAGCCAGAATGCGACCAACGCAACTGCGGTGTACAAGAATAGGTCCCAAATGTCGTACTTGCTGTCAAAGTTTAGCGCATAAAACGGATGATAAAAGAGAACGAATGAGCCTATTAGTGTGCCTCCTATAGTCGCCAGGCCAGTTGGCAGATCGCCATACTTGGCGGCGATGACGACGCCAATCAAGAACAGAACACCTGGGTCATGGAGATGTAGAAAATACCGGCAGGCCAGGATGATGGGAATAAATGCAACCGATATAAGCAAACCCAGAACAAGCGATCGCAACAGCGTGACGGCGCGCCAAAACGCCGGGACATGGTCGTCGGCGGCCACCGTTGCCGGCATGTCTACATTGGGTGATTCCATAGTCATCATGGCGGGTGCTGCACAGCTAAAGAGTTATAAGGTGTGTGCACTCTAACTCGAAGTATACTGATGTGCGACCCGTTCATTGCAAATCGGCACTAAGCCTTTAGCACAATTGGATAGGGTGGTAATCGCGACCGGTCTCCAGCCGCGTATTGAAACAAATTGGGACGGGAACCTTGCGGCCCCGCCCCTCACACTTTCAACCCAATTGTTGTTCAACCCATCATCTGATCGACGTGGTCCCAGTTGATCAGGTTGTCGAACCAGGCTTCCAAGTATTTGGCGCGCGCGTTGCGGTAGTCGATATAGTAGCTGTGCTCCCACACGTCGCAGCCAAGTATTGGCTGGGCGCCGTGCATCAGCGGGTTTTCGCCGTTGGGTGTTTTCATCACGTCGAGTTTGCCATCGCGCACGGCCAGCCAGCACCATCCCGAGCCAAATTGCGTGAGGCCGGCATTGATGAAGTCGGCGCGCATCTTGTCGTAGCCGCCGTATTCATCGGCGAGGCGCTGCAGGCGCCCGGGGATTTTCTTGCCGCCACCGCCCTGCTTCATCCACTGCCAGAAGTGCATGTGATTGTAGTGCTGGCCGATGTTGTTGACGAGGCCGGCATTCTTGCCGGCAAAGGCCGCCTTGCATACGTCTTCAATGGATTTGCCTTCCAAGCCTGAGCCCACGATGAGCTTATTGCCATTATCGACATAAGCCAGGTGGTGCTTATCGTGGTGGAACTGGAGCGTTTCTGCCGACATATACGGCGCCAATGCGTCGTAGGCATACGGCAGGCCGGGAAGTATGAAGGTCATGGCTAGTCTCCGTTGAGCGCGAGGGTGAAAGGGTCAGCCAACCACCTAACGGCTCTGAGACCAACCTTCAAGCGCTGTCGGAGTTCCAGGCGCTGCAGAAGTAGGCGCGGGAAGGGTGCATCCAATCCTGAAAGATGCACCCCCCCTTTGGATCACGCCGGGGACGTATAGGCCTCAGGATTGAAGTCAAAGCTGACAGGGCAGCCGTTAACCCGTTCTGAACCAGTTGTTCATCCGCCGTTCATGTCACAGACCCATTTGAACACGCCGATATTGAATTGCGCCGTCCGGGGCCACATTTGGGGTCCAGGGCGGCGCCGCTGAAGGCTTGTGATCGACGGAAACCGGCGGTTCGTACGTTCTCCATAAACTGGTCGTCCATTAAGGTCGTTAAAGCGCCGTGGTGCCGGGAGGCAAGGCGGTCTGTTAGAGACGGTGCGCAGCGGTGTTGATAATGAAAAGATGGGTTGGGTATTTGTTCAGTCTCGCAATTCCGCTGGTCCTTGCCGGCGCGGCGATTGCGTGGTTCTTGAACATCGGGCCCGGGGCCTTGAAGCTGGGAGGATTAGGGCTTGGGTCGAGTGCCCAGATTACCTATGAAACGCAGCCAGTGAGCCGCGGGACGATCCGCAAGATTATTTCAACATCTGGTCCCGTTCGTGCGCTGGTGACGGTTAGCGTCGGTTCCGAGCTGTCGGGCCTGGTTGATGCGGTGAAGGTGGACTTCAACAGCACGGTCAAGAAGGGCGATGTGCTGGCGACCATCGACCAGCGCACGTTTTCCGCCAAAGTTGCCCAGTCGCGGGCCGATCTTGCCGCGGCGGATGCAGCGCTCGTCAATCAACAGGCCGCTCAAGTCAAGGCCGAAGCGGTTCTCAGATTAGCCGAACACACAATCAGCCGCCAACGGCCACTGGTGCAAAAGGGCGTATCACCCGTTTCCGCTCTCGACAATGCAACTCGCGACATGGAAGTCGGTAGGGCGGATGTCAATGTTGCCAAGGCGCTGATCGAAAGCGCCAAAGCCACCATCGCACAGCGCCAGGCGCAGTTGCGTCAATCCGAAATCGATCTCGAGCGTACGCAAATAAAAGCCCCCATCGAAGGCACGGTCATTTCCAGGTCAGTTGATCCGGGGCAAACCGTGGCTTCCAGTTTTCAGGCGCCGGAACTTTTCAAGATCGCGCAGGATCTGTCGCGTATCCGCATTGAAGCGCAAGTCAACGAAGCAGACGTGGGAGCCATTGAAACAGGCAATCCAGTGACCTTCACAGTCGATGCCTATCCTGACCGGCAGTTTGAAGGCCGCGTTACGCAAGTGCGTCTAGCGGCCACGGAAATTAATAACGTCGTGACCTACACGGTAATTATCGAAGCCGCCAACGATGACCGCAAGTTGTTTCCTGGCATGACGGCCAATGTGCAGATTGAGGCCGCCAAGCGCGAGAACGTGTTGCGGGTGCCGAACGATGTCCTCCGCTACAAGCCAAAAGCTGCAGCCGAGCAGCAAGGCGGCCACGGTAGTGGCGAGGGTGGTGATCGCACTGCCCGCATGATCGAGCGCCTCAAAGCCGAAGTGGCGCTGACGCCGGAGCAGGAGACGGCACTCAGAGTAGCGATGGCGTTGTTATCGGAAGAAATGAAGGCCAGTGCGCGAAGTGGCACCATGGGTGCCCCGCCTATCGATTTTGGAGCTATGCGACAGCGCATGACGGCGCGTGTTGAACAAACCCTCGGGCCGTTGCTGACGCCCGGGCAAAGGCCCATGTACGAACGCTACAAGAGAGGCCGTGAGGGCACGCGCGGTTCCAATGTATGGGTACTCGATGCCACCGGCGAGCCCGCACCGCGGTACATGCGCTTAGGGCTTACGGATGACCAATTTACCGAAATCATAGGCGGCGACATTGCCGAGGGCACCAACATTGTGGCGCGCGCACGCGAACTGACAAAATGAGCCGCGACCAGCTGGCGGCTGTTGCAAACACGGGGCCTGCAGCCAAAGCCACTGCGTTGCCGCTGTTGCGGGCTGTCGATCTCAAGAAAGCCTATGTAATGGGCGAAGAAACCGTGCACGCGCTCGACGGCGTCTCGTTGGATATTGCCAGCGGTGAATTCGTTGCCATCATGGGGCCGTCGGGCTCGGGCAAGTCGACCATGATGAACCTGATTGGTGCACTCGATGTTCCAACCAGCGGCCAACTTTTCATCGATGGCAGGGATATCGGAACGCTCGGCACGGATGACTTGGCGGAACTGCGCAACCGCAAGATCGGTTTCGTCTTCCAGCAGTTCAACCTGTTGCCCAGAACGAGCGCGCTCCATCAGGTGATGCTGCCGCTGTCTTATGCCTCGCCGCCCCCGCAGGATGCCGCACAGATCGCCCGCAAACGGCTCGAACAAGTTGGGCTTGGCAATCGTCTCGGCCATCATCCGCGGCAACTGTCGGGTGGGCAGCAGCAGCGCGTGGCGATTGCGCGCGCTCTTGTCAATAATCCCAAGATTTTGCTTGCCGATGAGCCGACCGGAGCCCTCGACAGCAAGACGTCCGATGAAATTATGCGCCTGTTCACTGGGCTCAACAGGCAGGGTATTACAGTGATCCTGGTGACGCACGAGGGTGAAATCGCTGCGTGGGCCAGGCGCCGCATCGTTTTCCGGGATGGGCATATCATTGAAGATGTCAGGCAGGTGCCGGCTTGGGAAAAAGTTGAAGTCCCCGCCATAGCTGATGGAGGGATGCCGGTATGAGCTTGGTTGACAGCTTCAAGATCGCGCTAAACGCCCTGCGCACCAATCTGATGCGAGCCATCCTGACTACCCTTGGCATTGTTATCGGTGTCGCGTCGGTGATCATTCTTGTGTCAGTCGGTAACGGAGCATCCCGCGAGGTCGACAAGCAGATCAACTCGCTCGGCACCAATATGCTGGTCATATTTGCCGGCTCTAGCCGTGTCATGGGCCGTTCGGCAGGGGCCGGTTCGGACATTCCCCTGTCAGAAGGCGACATGCAGGCCGTGCGCGATAAGGTTAGCGGTGTTACAGCCATAGCCGGTCAGCTCAGTGACGCCGCAGCAGTGGTGCGGGGATCGGCCAACTGGATGACGACCGTCAGCGGAGTGCACGCAGACTATACCCTGGTGCGCGACTGGCCCATTGAAAGTGGCCGCGACATCGGGCCCAGCGACGTGCGCTCTGCAGCGCGCGTGGCGCTTATCGGCAAGACGGTCGTCAAGGAACTGTTCGCAGGCGAAGATCCTACCGGCGCCACTATCAGAATCAAGAACGTACCGTTCCAGGTGGTGGGGGTTCTGTCTCGCAAAGGCCAATCGAGCATGGGGCGCGACCAGGACGACGCCGTGCTAATTCCCATGACGACCGCGCGCAATCGGATTGTTGGCAAGTCAGATGTTCAGAATGATCAAGTCGGGAATGTCTATGCGAAAATTGATTCCAGTGCCGATATTGCGGTGGCTCAAGAAGAAATAGAAAGTGTGTTGCGTCAACGCAGGCGAACTGGTGCGAATGCAGAAGATAGCTTTTCAGTACGCAATTTGGCTGAGATGATGCGTGCCCGTACGGAAGTGTTATCGACGCTCAGCTATTTATTGGGCGCAACATCGGCGATATCACTGATCGTTGGCGGCATTGGCATCATGAATATTATGCTCGTTTCAGTGACTGAGAGGACGAGAGAAATTGGTCTCAGAATGGCTGTTGGTGGCCGCCGCCGCGATATTCTGACGCAATTTCTCGTTGAAGCCGTCACGCTGTGCCTGCTGGGTGGACTCATTGGGGCAATCATTGGTGTCGCGGCGGCCGCAGCCATTGCCTTTGCCGCCGATTGGCCGGTTTCGGTTAGTCCTCAAATACTGGCGATGTCGATGGGTGCGGCGGCGGCAACTGGAATTATTTTTGGCTACTTTCCGGCGCGGCGAGCCGCTCAGCTCAACCCTATTGATGCGTTAAGAAGTGAATAGGCGCTGCTGTTTGAGGAATTGTTTGTTTTTCGTTTGTTCCCTCGATAATAAAAGCCACTGAATTAAACAGTTTCACTGAAATATTGACTGTTAACCCGATGCTATTCAATAGTGCGGCAAAAAGGCGATGCATTGGCCGCTCTATAGGTCTATAGAACGTGTCACGCGCACTCGGCGCACACAAATGCCGCAAGGTACAAGCTTTAGCGGCGTTGAAATATCCAAAGCGAGCTTTAAAGCCAAAAGGGTCTCAGAGAATGGCAGTTATGAACGTCGACAAAATGTCGTTGAGAGAAATCAACGACCTTGAAGCCAAGCTGGCTAAGGCCAAATCGCAGGCGCGCGAGAAAGCCAGAATCGAGCTCAAGGATAAAATCGAAAAGCTGGTCGATGGCTCGGGTTTCTCGGTTGCCGAATTGTTTGGCTTTGCTGCCAAAGGTAAGAGCCGCGGCAAGTCGGTTGCCAAGTATGCCAATCCTGACAATCGCTCGGAAACATGGACGGGCCGCGGCCGCAAGCCGAATTGGCTTCTCGCCAAGCTTAAAAAGGGTGCCAGCGCCGACGATTTCGCTATCTGAGAACGGTATGGTTGTGCTCATCGCGCGGGTGCGAGCGGGTTTAGCTATGGCTGGGCTGGATAGCCGGCCGGACGCTCCAGAGGGGCGCACGACTATAGGGGCACGGGCCACCTTGCTGATCGCGAGAGATCGCAAGGGCGGCCCGTGCCCCAATTCGTTTGCGTGGAGCAGTTCAGTAGGCGCAGTGCGTCCGGCCCGGTCGAGCAATTCATCCTGCTTAGCACTCAACCCTTGACACTGCTAACAGGCGACCACATATACGGCGGATGGGGAGCCGTGGAGCCGCCCGCGAGTTTTTTTGCGGACGATTAACCTCTCCATAGCCGCCAAGGCTTGGGTCAAACCCCAACCTCAGGCATCATTTAAAATCAGCTTTATCATGAGGTTATATCAATGAAGTTTCGTCCTCTACATGACCGCGTTGTCGTTAAGCGGCTCGAGGAAGATACCAAGACCGCGGGCGGCATCATCATTCCCGATACCGTCAAGGAAAAGCCCCAGCAGGGCGAAGTGGTCGCCATCGGCCCCGGCGCCCGCGACGAAAGCGGCAAGCTGACGCCCCTCGACGTGAAAGTTGGTGACACGGTTCTGTTCGGCAAATGGTCGGGCACGGAAGTCAAGATTGATGGCAAAGACCTGCTGATCATGAAGGAGAGCGACATCATGGGCGTTCTCGAAGGCAAGCCGTCCGTTAAGGCCGCTGCTTAAGACCAGCCGGTTTGTAAGTTGGGTCAACCCCGGACACTTGATCCGGTGGCGGCCCAACGATCCCGGCCACTATCTAAGGGTAGAGCCAGCCATGCTGGGCCGCGCGAAAAGCCCGGCCCAACCTACGGCCGCACCAACTCACGATATCAAAATAC
>JBEBJD010000115.1:0-19573 GCA_040080075.1 Hyphomicrobium sp.
GCGTGCCTCCCAATACCAGGCGCACGTCCCCTGCGCACCTTCGGAACGAGCAAAACCGGTCATACTCTGCAAGGTCATGGGATTTCAAACCGGCTTAGCCGAGGGAACGAGAAGAACAGTGATTCTGACGGATGAAACGTACCCAACGCCTGAGCTAGCGATTGAACCAGTCTCAAGCATTGCCGTGGCGTTCTAGCGCCCTTGAGGAGATACGCCAAGGCCCGCCCGCTCAACATCATCGGGCTGGGCACGAAATAGCAATATCGTGGAGACCGCCTCGGCCTTAGAGATCCCAGAACCTAGCCCTACTTCTTCGGTTTTTTGACGGGTGGCGGGATGGTGCCAGCGGGAGCGGCTGCAGCAGCATTGAGAGTGGTAATGGGAGCTGCCACGGGAGCGGCAACCGCTTGAACCGCATCCTCTGCGGGAGGATTGGGAATGGAGGCTGCGGCTTCTGCCTTTTGGGCCCCGGACTTTGCCGCGTCCGTTTTGGACCCATCTGCCTTTGCGCCAACCTCACCCGCAGCTTCCTGCTTGGCGCGAATTTCCTTTTCAACCTTGCGCCACGTGCTGGCGGCCTGGTTATGTTCTTTGAGCGTATCGGAGAAGGTGTGTCCGCCGTTGCCATCGGCGACAAAGTAAAGGTCTGCAGTCTTGGCTGGGTTTAAAGCTGCCTCAATAGCGGCGCGGCCTGGGTTGCAGATCGGTGTCGGTGGCAAGCCCTTTATCTGATAGGTGTTGTGCGCGCTCTTGGCATCGATCTCGGTTTGCAGAATCGGCTTGCCCCACTGCACGGCGCCGCCATAGAGCCCATAGAGAATGGTTGGGTCCGACTGCAGCTTCATACCCTTGCGCAGGCGATTGATGAAGACACCCGCGATCTTGTCGCGTTCGTCGGCACGGCCGGTTTCTTTTTCAATCACGGATGCCAGCACCAGGGCTTCATCGGCGGTCTTGAAGGGCAGATCGGGCTGACGCTTCTCCCACTCGGCCTGCAGCACCTGAGCGCGCTTGACCACCATCATGTCGAGGATCTCTTGCCGGCCCATACCCTTCTCGATACCGTATGTTTCGGGAAGTATGGCGCCCTCAGCCGGTGCCGCCGCAATTTCTCCGCTGAGGCTTTCCTCGGCCATCAAGCGCTCGACGATCTGTTGACTGGTCAGCCCTTCGGGAACTGTAACTTTGTAAAGAACTGACTTGCCCTCACCCAGCACGTCGAGAACTTCGCGCATACTGGCGCCAGGTTTGAAAACATATTCGCCATGCTTGAGCGCGGCCATTTTTGAGCCGGCCATACCACGCAGTTTGTAATTGCTGACGAATGCCCAGGCGCTTGAGATAACACCTTCGGTTGCCAACCGATCGGCAATGGCAATTACGCCATCTCCCTTGGGAATGGCGACCGTGCGCTGCTCCTTCAATGGACCAGGCTGCTCGAAATGCTGGTGCAGAAGACCCACAGCAGCACCAGCTGCAACCATGAGCACAAGCCCTAAAGTCAACAGTCCGCTGAACAAGCGCACGAAGCCGGACAAGGCCTTGCGTTCGCGACGGACTTTGACGCCCTTGGGCCGCAATGGCGCTCGGCCCGGTTCCAGGGCTTCGGCGGGGCTGCGCGGCCGCATCTCGGCGCGAAGCGTGGGCGTCGTCGTTTCCCGGCGGTTCGTCTTCATCAAAACTCTCCGTCAGGCCACTTTATTTACGGGCCCAAAATCAATAATCGCAAGACGCGATCCTATGTGGCTGGTGGCGGGCCCGCTCCAGGCGAGCGATCATCCCGGTACGGTGCCAATCCTCACGCTGCCAGACTCGTGGGATGATAATGTGGCAAAAATCGCCCGCCAACTCAGGCTACCCGCCGCATAATGACCGACGCATTGGTGCCACCAAAACCAAAGGAATTACTGAGCACAATATCTACGTTTCGCTGTTTAGCCTTATGCGGCACGAGGTCAATTGCTGTCTCAACTGACGGATTGTCGAGATTGAGGGTCGGCGGCAGCATATTGTCTCGCAAGGAAAGCACGGCAAATATTGCTTCAACTGCACCAGCAGCGCCAAGCAGGTGGCCCGTCGCCGATTTGGTCGATGACATGGCAAGTTTACCAGTGGCGTTGCCAAAGAGGCGCTCAACGGCGCTCAATTCGATTTCGTCACCCATGGGGGTCGAAGTGCCGTGGGCGTTGACATAGTCGATTTCGCTGGCTTCAATCTTGGCGCTCTTCAAGGCCGCCTTCATGCAACGGAAGGCGCCATCGCCAGACTCCGACGGAGCCGTGATGTGGAAGGCATCTCCAGACATACCGTAGCCGATAATTTCCGCATAAACTCGCGCTCCGCGTGCTTTGGCGTGTTCCAGCGTCTCAAGCACGACAATGCCTGCACCCTCACCCATGACGAACCCATCGCGATCACGATCATAGGGGCGCGAGGCCGAGAGCGGTTTGTCGTTGAAGCCCGTCGACAATGCGCGGCAGGCCGCAAAGCCGGCCATGGCGATGCGGCAGATTGGGCTTTCGGCGCCGCCTGCAACCATAACGTCCGCATCACCCAACGCCACAAGACGGGCCGCATCGCCGATGGCGTGCGTTCCCGTTGCACAAGCCGTGACGACAGCGTGGTTTGGTCCCTTCAACTGGTGTTTGATCGACACGTAACCAGATGCCAAGTTGATCAGCCGGCCGGGAATAAAGAACGGCGACACGCGCCGCGGGCCCTTTTCCTTGAGCAGAATCGACGTATCGGCAATGCCCGACAAGCCACCAATGCCAGAGCCAATCAAAACGCCCGTGCGTTCTTGATCATCTGCAGTCTTTGGCGCCCAACCGGCATCGGCCAGGGCCTGATCTGCGGCCGCCATGGCATAGATGATGAAATCGTCGACCTTGCGCTGCTCTTTGTGCTCCATCCAGTCGTCGGGATTGAATTTGCCGTCGGCCGTCGCACCGCGGGGTACAAAGTTCGCGATCTGGCAGGTGATATCGGCAACTTCGAATTCCTCGATCCGGCGCGCTCCGCTCTGACCGGCGAGTAGATTTTTCCACGACGCCTCGACGCCGCAGCCCACGGGCGTCACCAGCCCCATTCCCGTAATGACGACACGTCGCATGCTGCTCACGTTCCCCAGTCTCAAATCCCAGAACCACACCAATGGTATGGCCCAGATAACATGCGACCGCAAAGCTCCCGTCGGGGACCTCTGCGGCCAGCACTTACAAATCAAGTAAACCGGTCAAAGTTACCGGTTAGGCCGCCGTTGCATTCTTTTCCAGGAACTTTACGGCATCGCCAACTGTCAGAATGTGCTCTGCGGCATCATCGGGAATTTCGCAGCCGAATTCTTCTTCAAAGGCCATGACAAGCTCTACCGTATCCAAGCTGTCGGCACCTAGGTCGTCAATGAAGCTGGCATTGTCTGAAACCTTCTCGGCCTCGACACCCAGATGCTCCACAACGATTTTCTTCACGCGGTCTGCGACATCGCTCATCGTAATTCCTCGTTTGGTTGGTCCGTCTAAATTCAACTTTGCGACTGCCGCTTTTGGCCCGCGGATATGCGAGTTCTGCCTTCAGTCTAGCCTGACGTACGCCAATGTCCCCAGTAGGAGGGGCGCTATGACGCCGTTTGGAGCATTACTTAGCCCAGATCGTTAGGACGTTTCCCCAGTCTCTGCAGCAAAAAAACGCGGCTCGTTAACATACTTCCCTGGGGATGACCAGTGTTGGGCCGTTCCGCCGCATTTACAAGACCTTGGCCGGGCCGCGAAGCGCCTAGCGGTACACCCCTTAAGCTGCGCCAGTATAGGATTGACCGCAAAATGTTATTATATTCAGCGGTCTATATGGGTTCAGCGGTGCCTTAGGCATTGAGGTTCAAGTCTACACCATGGCCATGCCGCCGTTGATATGTAGCGTTTGACCAGTAATGTAACCGCTCTCGTTGGATGCCAAATATAGGGCGCCGGCGGCAATGTCCTCTGGCAGACCGAAACGCTGTGCGGGAATCATCTTGGAAATCTCTTCCGCCTGCTTGTCGTTAAGCGCGTCCGTCATGGCAGTCTTGATGAAACCCGGTGCGATGCAGTTCGCCGTGATCCCACGATTGGCGACTTCACGCGCCAAACTCTTGGTCATGCCAATCATGCCGGCCTTTGAGGCGGCATAGTTGCCTTGGCCCGGATTACCAAATACGCCCGAAACCGAAGCGATATTGATGATGCGGCCAAAACCAGTCTTATTGCGCAACATGGCACGTGAGGCAGCGCGGCACAGCATAAACGTCGACGTCAGGTTGACGGCGATCACGTCGTCCCACTGCTCGTCCTTCATCACCATAAAAAGATTGTCTTTGGTGAGCCCGGCATTGTTGACAAGAATATCGAGCCGCCCACCAAGGGCCTTTATGGCATCGTCGATCAGTTTCGAAACCTGAGCCCGGTCGGCCAGATCACAGGGCGTCACCACCACACGGTCGCCGAGCTCGGCCTTGAGGGCCTCCAGTTTGGCCACCTGACGGCCTGAAATGGCTACCGTGGCGCCCGACTTATGAAAGCCGCGGGCGATGGCCTCGCCAATACCACCCGTAGCGCCGGTGACGAGCGCGGTTTTGCCGGTAAGATCGAACATGGGAAACCTCTTCAGAGTATCGGGTGGTCCCGCCGCTCAAGCTTGCGCGGGCACTAGTGTAGTGTCTCGCAAATGCCTTCATCATTCGCGGCTGGTTCTGGAAGGCATTTGCGAGACATAAACCACACTAGAACTAATGGCTTCCTAGTGTCCTTAAGTCGCCGAAATGCCTTGGCGAGGGTGCGGCAATATATGAAGGCATTTCGGAGACAGGACACTAGTGGGGCCAATTTCTGAAGCGTCACTACCCTTAACCGGGTCGCCTCGGCAAGAGGGAGGGAAATCAAGAGCCGTTTTTGCGTGCTTTATTGCTGCGGGCGCATGGCATCTGCGGCTTTAAAGTAGGTGCGGGCGTGGGCCACAATCTGTTTGTCGGTCGGATGGTCCGCCGTTTCCACTCCAATGACGCGATCGCTCAAGCTGGCATCATGTTTCTGAATATGCTTCACCAGTTCCAATTTCGCGCTGCCTGGTCCCATGATCAGCCATTCCTTCGCAGGCGACAGAGCCTCGACAATCTCGTGAAGGAAGTGGCGATCTTCCGGCGCCCGCTTGCCAGCGATGTCACCCTTTTTGTGATGCAGGTGATGATGGGGGTTGTGGGTGGCAAGATCGACTTCGCCGACCGCGTAACGATTGAAAAAGAAGATACGCGCCTCGCGATGATCAAGCCAGACGGCGGCGTGATAGTGCTGCGTGGATGGCTCTGATTTCATGTTGATCACCTGATGTTGATTTGAGACTGGGTGCTGGTTTGATGGGCTCGCGCTGTGCCCGTGCGTTGCAGAGCGGAAGTTTCACGACGAAGGCAGGCTGTTGATGTAGGCGATGATCTTGTCGACGTCGGTGTCTGGCAACGGAAACTTCGGCATCTCATCATGGGGTGCGGCGATGCCCCGGGACAACGGCTCGCGCAACGAGAGTTTGGGGTGCCGCTGGTGAATGGCGCGGAAGGGTGGCGCCTTTGGATTCGGGCTGTCTGCTGTTGCGCCCACGGAATGGCAGCGGCTGCAATTGGCTTCGACGAGCGCCTTGCCGTCGCGGATCATGGCATCGGTTTCACCCGCAAGCGTGCCTTGCGCCCCCAATCGTTTCAAGCCTGCGGCGGCCCCAGTCAGGCTGCGGTCAAGTGAAAGCGCTTTGCTGAAATCAGCGATGGCATCGGCTTTGCGGCCCGCTGATTCGTAGGAGTAGCCGCGGTTATTGTACGCCAATGCGTAGACGGGATTAAGTGCAATCGCGGCGGTGAAATCGCTGATCGCGTGCTCTCCATCCCCCTTCTTTCGGTAGGCAAGGCCGCGATGATTGAGGGCGCTAGCACTCTTAGAGTTGAGCCGGATGGCTTCGCTGAAATCGGCAATGGCTGGATCAAACGCATCCTTGACGAAATGGGCGTAGCCGCGCCCCATAAAGTAGGCTGCCGTGTCCGGCTTCAACTTGATGGCGGCGGCGAAGTCCTCGATGGCGCCATCGTTGTCGCCGCGATTGACCCTTGCGTGCCCCCGGCCCGACAAGGCGGCGGCGTCGTTAGCATCGAGACGAAGAGCCTCACTGTAATCGGCTATTGCCTCAGCCCCCGCACCGGCATCTGCACGCGCTTCGGCCCTGTTGCGGTAAGCGCGCGCTTTAGTTTCCTTTTTTGCGTTACTGTCCTTGATAATTTCTGAGCACGCCTGAATTCGATTTGGCGAGCTGCGGCTCTGATTGCAATCGCTGATGACGTCAGCGTGGGCCATACCTGCCCCTGCCGCCGACACGATGCATAGCAAACCGATTGACGAATTTCGCATCTAAGCCGTGCCCTCAAGCTGCGCGTCTTCAAGCTCGCCATGTAGGGCGCGGGCTCAAGGCAGTCTTTGCGCAGGATCAATTGGGGCGGCTATGCAAACCAGGGCGGCAAGGCCAATAGCCCCATCACAACAACCCCTTCACCGCCTCGAAATCAGCAGGTACACCAACGCTAAAGGCGTTCAGCGTTTTCTCTGTCCGTTTGACCAATCCAGCGAGCACTTTTCCAGATCCGACTTCGACCATATCGGTGATGCCGTTGGCCACCATAAAGGACACGCATTCGCGCCAGCGGACGGTACCCACAACCTGCTCGACGAGGCGCTGTTTGATCTCTGTTGGATCGCTGATGGCGGACGCCAGCACATTGGCGACAACTGGCACCGCAGGCGCTTTCACAGCCACCTTAGCCAGTGCCGCCGCCATCGCATCGGCTGCAGGCTGCATCAGCGAACAATGGAACGGCGCCGACACCGGCAACGGCACCGCACGGCGCACACCGAAGCTTTTGCCAATTTCAGGAACCCGATCGAGCGCCACCTTGTGGCCTGACAGCACAACTTGCGTGGGCTCGTTGTCGTTAGCCACCTGACAGACATCGCCCAAACCTTGCCCGCCTTCGGCAGGACGTGCAGCGGCCTCAGCCACCTGCCGTGCAACGTCGATACCGACGCCAAGCAGCGCCGCCATGGCACCCTGTCCCACGGGAACCGCGGCCTGCATCGCTTGGCCTCGCAAGCGCAACAGCCGCGCCGTGTCGGCGAGCGAGAAGGCCCCAGCGGCGGCCAAGGCCGAATACTCGCCCAAGGAATGCCCGGCGACGAATTTCACTTTGTCTTTGAGTGAAAGTCCGTGCTCGGATTCGAGCACGCGCATGACCGCCATCGATACTGCCATGAGGGCGGGCTGGGCGTTATGTGTGAGTGTCAGCGTTTCCTTGCTGTCGCCCCACATGATGGCGGAAAGCCTTTCGCCCAGCGCCTCATCGACTTCATCGAATACGGCCTGCGCCACCTTGAAGGTTTGCGCCAGTTCACGGCCCATGCCGATGTCCTGGCTACCCTGGCCGGGGAAAATGAATGCGGTTGCCATGCCCGTGCTGCCTCACCTGCTGATTGCGTGAGGTGGCAGATGCACGGGGCCGCGCCGGGTGTCAAGGTGGCGCGCACACCCCTACTCACCCCACCACGTCAACCGCGAGTTGGGCACGATGAATTACGCCATAATCATTGGTGGCGGTCACGGTCAGTATATGGAGGCCTGCGGGTAGTCCCGCGGGCAATGGGGCATGCCAGATGTGGGACGACACGCAGGCCTCAAGCCACGGTTTGCACAGGAGTGGGGAACGGGCGTAACTCTCAGCAACGTAAGGATCGACGGCGCGGCCAGCATGCATTGGCACCGCCCCTGAATTTTCGATTTCAAATATCACGCGGGTCTGCGGGCCGCCGTCGAACACATCGGCGAGAAGAACTGTTGCCGGCAAATCGCAACACTTGACGGGACCAGACGCCAAACTTTTCCGGTCCCCGTTTTCATGAAGCAACATAAGCCTCATCTGCCCCGGCGGCGCAGCGTTGGCGGGAACAAAGCGTGTCGAGGCTTCGCTCCCATCTACGCTCAAGACGTGGTGGCCGCGCGGACTGCCATCGCGGCTATCGGCGGTGGGCACGCCGCTGCCGTCACGCTCTCCGCTCCACCAACTTCCACAAACGGCCGTCAAAACCTGATGGTGATGCGGGCGGGCCCGATCAAAACCGTCACTACGGCCGAAGTAGTGATGCTCCGTCGTATGTGAATGGCCCGAGAAGCTGATTGTATGCGGGCGGGTGCCGAGCAAGGCCAACAGCTTATTCCGGTCAGACGTAGTTGTAGTTGTGCCTCCGGGCTCGTCGAAACTCTGCAACGGTATGTGCATAGACACGACGACGAGCCGGTTTGTTGGCACATGACGAAGCACGTTGCGCACGAAGTGCAGTTGATCGTCCCCTATGCGTCCGCGATAGGGCTTGTGGGAGTTGCCACGCACTCCGGAAGGCAAGTATTCGACATTGTTGAGAAGAATAAATACTGCTTTGCCATACTCGAACGCATAGTGCGGCGGGCCAACGAGACGCTTCCAGGTCTCCAATGCGTGTACGGGACTGGGCGCATCAAAGTTCATGTCGTGATTGCCAGGGCAATGATGCCAATTCAGCCCGGTTTCCTTGATCATTTCCATATATTCGGGCAGCAAGCTGAGATCGTCGCCCATCACATCGCCATGGTGGAGCGCGAAGGCAGCCGCACTGCCGCGCGTAGCGGCGAGCAGATCCTGACGCACATAGCCGAGTTCATCGCGATTTGATGCTTGAGTGTCGGCGACGAGAAGGACGTCGAAGCGATGAGCCTCATCGCAGCGCTCAAGCGCAAAATCGATAGATGACTGCGGATCCTGCACAGCGCCACCATGGTACACCCAGCCGGGCGCGGGCAGGCCTGGACGGCTAGACAGCCGCCAGTTTGCAGGCTTGATGACAAACACACCTTCGCCGTCTTGGAGTGGCAACCGCCATGATCCATCACGGGCCGTAAGCGTGACGTCGCGCCCATTGGAGACCATTACGCCTGGAAGGCCACAGTCTCGCCCCATGGCACTGTGGCCGCTTGAAAAGTCCTCGTAGACCCTGCCTCGGGCATAACCGTGATGTGCGCGGGAGGCGTCCGCTGCAGCGGCTATCCGTGATGACAGACCGAGGGCAAGCCCTCCTGAGCATAGTGCCGTCAGAACATCGCGCCGTGTTGCCTGGCTGGCGTCAGCCCGTCCATCGCGCATGTATGCGTCCGCATGGTAAGGGCTGGCCTCTCAGGCTTGAGCCCGTTTCGACATGCGATTGGCGATACGCGCGATTCACGACACGCGCCCAACGGGGCGTTGACAGTTTGGTGACAAGGAAAGCGCACGCCGCCCGTTAACTTTTGAGGCCCCCTCAAAGTTCGCCAGTCAGGAACTGGGCGCGGCCATGGGCGAAGGACCAGTCTTCATCGGTGCACGTAACGAGATTGATCATGACATCGGCCGGTGCGATGCCGCACGAGCGGCCGAGTTCCTCGGCGGTCAGCCGGTAATAGAGTTCTTTCATTTCGCGCGAGCGCGGACGAGTTGTGACCTGAATGAAGACCACGCTTTTTGAGCGCTCAAATCCTAGACCCGTATCTTCCATAATCATGCGCGAAGCCGGGTGTTGGTGCACAATCTGGTAACGGTCGCGCTCGGGCACCTTGAAGGCAGCTACCATGGCCCGGTGGCAGGCATCGAGGAGGGACTTCAGCTCATCGTCTGAGCGGCCTTCGATCAAGTCGAAACGCAGGAGTGGCATGACATCGCCTCATGAAATTGGAACGGCTGTTGCGATCTACTCAGCCGCTTCACGCCCGAACTGCAGCTCAGCGAGACGGCCATAAAGTCCACCCTTGGCGACCAGCTCACGGTGTGTGCCGATGTCAGCGATGCGGCCCTTATCCAAAACGACAATGCGGTCGGCCTTGAGAACCGTCGCCAGGCGGTGGGCAATGACGATCGTCGTGCGGTCTTTCATGACGCCTTCGAGCGCGCGCTGCACAAGCTGTTCGTTCTCGGCATCGAGCGCGCTCGTCGCTTCATCGAGCAGCAGGATGGGAGCGTCTTTCAAAATCGCGCGTGCAATGGCAAGCCGCTGGCGCTGACCGCCCGAGAGCGTAACTCCGCGCTCGCCCAAGCGCGTGGCATAGCCTTCAGGCAGCGCGCGGATGAAGCCATCGGCTTGCGCTGAAACGGCAGCCTTCATTACGTCATCGAGCGTCGCGCCGGCCGATCCGTAACGGATGTTTTCTGCGACTGTGTCAGCAAAAATCGCCACATCTTGCGGGACAAGCGAAATGCGCGAGCGCAGATCCTCCAGACCGGCTTCGCTCACGCGCACGCCATCGACGCGCACCTCGCCCGCCGTTGCGTCGTAGAACCGGAGCAGCAGATTAAAGAGCGTGGTCTTACCCGCGCCCGAGGGGCCGACCAATGCTATCGTTTCGCCGCGTGACACGTTAAGCGAAAAATCCTCAAGCGCCGGGGCATCTGGGCGCGACGGGTAGCGAAAACTGACGGTCTTGAAGGCGATCTCACCCTTAGCGGGGACCGGCAACGGCGTTGGGTGATCTGGCGACCGTATATCGGGAACGAGTGCGAGAATTTCGGTTAAACGTTCCGCAGCCCCTGCTGCACTCGACAATTCGCCCCACACTTCAACGAGTTCACCCAGCGCACCTGCGGCAAACAGTGCGTAGATGACAAACTGACTGAGGCGGCCACCGGAAATATCGCCGGTAATCACGGCCGAAGCGCCGTACCAAAGCACGCCGACAATGCTGCCTACCGTCAGAAATATGGTCAGCGCCGTCAGGCCGGCACGGGCCTTCATGCGTTCGCGGGCTGCGTCGAATGACCGCTCTACGGCAACCATAAAGCGGGCTGCGACGACCTTTTCGTGAGTGAAGGCTTGCATGGTGCGCACGGCCGTCAGGTTTTCCGAGGCATACGCCGAGGCTTCGGCAAGCGTATCCTGGGCCTTGCGAGAGAGTGACTTGACGGCCCTTCCGTAGCCCATCAGTGGCAGCACGATGATCGGAATGGCCCCCAGCACCAGAAGCGACAAATGCGTGCTGGTGACGAACATCATGACGAGTGCGCCGGTGAGCATAATTATGTTGCGCAGGGCCTGACTCATGGTCTGGCCGGCAACCGCCTTGATCTGAGTGGTATCAGCCGTCAGCCGGCTCATGACTTCGCCCGAATGGGTTTTCTCAAAGAACGAAGGCCCGAGCTTGGTCAGATGCGCAAAAACGTCTGCGCGCAGATCAGCCACCACGCGCTCGCCGATCCAATTGACGAAATAGAACCGGCTGGCGATGGCCACGGCCAGGACCGCGCCGATAACAAGAAGCATGGCAAAATATTGGTCGATCATGCCGCCCTGCGCGGCGCCAAAACCAAAATCGATCATGCGGCGCACAGCCATCGGCACGCTCAACATGGCGAGTGCCGAAACCACCAGTGCCGCCAGGGCAGCCGCCACATGATAAGGATGGGCAAAAACGTAAGGCTTCAAAGCAGCAAGTGGGGCAAGAGAGGCAAATCCACCCGACTTCTTGGCCCCATCATCATCGTTAGCCCCCGTGCTACTTGTCGTGGTCACGGACGTACTGGTCTCAATTGTGGTCACGTGGAGGTCTTTCTACCCAAGAGGGTCTCGCGGGATCTGCAAGTAGCCCGCGCGCGCTAATCCGCCATTTATGGGGCGGACCATGCCCGAGGCCCGGAAATCACTCAAGCCTTTCAACCTGGGCTAGGCGGCGGCAGCAGGCCGCAGTGCCGGGCTTTCACACGGTCGTTGGGCATTTTCGGGGCAATTTTGCTCACTTGTGCGGCTAGCCCATCTCGACTATACGACTGCCATCACATCTCGCGGCGAGCACGCTCCGGCAACATTCTAGGGTTGCGGCGGGGAGGTGTTTGTTGCTTGGCCGCATTTCTCCCTTATCAGAGCTGATCGCAGAGCAGAACGATGAAAAAAGACGCCGACGTCCATCCTGATTACCACCAGATCACGGTCAAGATGACCGATGGCACCACGTTCACCACATACTCAACTTATGGCAAAGAGGGCGACGAGTTGCACCTCGATATCGACCCGACGACCCACCCGGCTTGGACTGGTGGCGACGCCAAGCTGATGGATCGCGGCGGCCGTCTGACGCGGTTCAAGAAGAAATTCGAAGGTTTCCTGGGCTAACTCCGGAACGTTCGCGCCTCGCTCGTTGCTTCACGATAAATCAAGCCCGGACGCGAAAAGGTTCCGGGCTTTTTGTTTCGGGGTGCTTTGTTCCGGTCGCGACTTCAAATCTACTATTGATTGTTCCATCGCTACTGCTGGGGCCGTTTTGGTGACGGCGTCAACTGGCTTAGTCAACCCGGCTTATCGCGTTGCTGGAGAAGAAATTCAGGTAGTCGTCTACGCACTCCAGAACAGTGCATCGCGCGTCTGGCACAAGCGGCTCTGATCGCGAAACGCCCGGCACTTTCTGAGCACCGGGCGCGAAATTCCATTGAATTTAGGCACTAGCAAACTCAGCCCTTGCCGTTGCCAGCCTCAACCTCGGCCACCGCCTTGGCAAGGAAGTCACCCATGGCCTTGCGAATGTCGGCGTCTGACACCACAATCTTCTTGGCGGCAAGATCGCCCTTGACCTTGCGGAAGACGTCATCGTCTCCTTTTTCTTCAAGATCGGATTTGCGCACCGCTTTGATGTAGTCTTCTAGCGCCGCACCCGTCAGTCCGAGTTTGGCACCAGCCCACTCCGCCAGCATTTTGTTGCGGCGCGACTCGGACTTGAACTTCAAATCGGCATCGTGAGCAAACTTCTTCTCGAATCCCTTTTCGCGGTCGTCGAAGCTGGTCATTCGTGTCTCCAGAGTTATCTGAACGTTGTTTTATAGTTTAAGTTCTGGCTTTGTTTCAATCGCTGTTTGAGTTGTATCCGGCAATGACTGCCGTCTTACCGGCGAGGCCTAGCCTGTCAGGGCCACGAAATCAACGGTTTGCCTGGGGTAAACCCTAGTTGTGAACCAAACCCCTGGATGCGGCCTTGATTACATTGTCTCTCCCCCCCGGTTCGGCTAGTCTCTCAGCATCATTTTCCGTCCATCGTTCGCCTCGATTACACCCTGTAGGCTATAAAATAGCGCTGCAGAATCAATGAGCAGGCGATCTGGCCGGGACATGAGAGACATGGTGCAGACGTGTACGAGTGCCCAGTAAAGACGAGTGCGTGAACGTGATCTTCAAAGGACCAGGATCTATGAACAAGAGGCGCCGCATCTACGAGGGCAAGGCTAAGATTTTGTATGAAGGCCCCGAGCCCGGCACCCTCATCCAGCACTTCAAGGATGACGCAACTGCATTCAATGCCAAGAAACATGCATTGATCGAAGGCAAGGGCGTGCTCAACAACCGCATTTCGGAATACATTTTCCAGCGGCTGGGCGACATCGGCGTGCCGACACACTTTATGAAGCGCCTCAACATGCGCGAACAGCTGATCCGTGAAGTCGAGATCGTGCCGCTAGAGGTCGTCGTGCGCAACGTGGCAGCCGGCTCGCTATCGACGCGCCTCGGCCTCGAAGAGGGGATGCAGCTTCCGCGCTCCATTATCGAATTCTATTATAAGAACGACAAACTGAACGATCCGATGGTCTCAGAAGAGCACATCACCGCGTTCGGCTGGGCCACGCCGCAGGAAATCGACGAAATCATGCAGATGGCCCTGCGCATAAACGACTTCCTTGTCGGCCTGTTCTTAGGCATCGGCATCCGCCTCGTCGACTTCAAGGTCGAATTCGGACGCCTTTGGGACAACGAGCAGGTTCGCATTGTGCTCGCCGATGAGATCAGCCCCGACTGCTGCCGCCTGTGGGATATCAACACGTCTGACAAACTCGACAAGGATCGCTTCCGCCGCGATCTGGGTGGGCTGCTCGAAGCCTACCAGGAAGTCGCAAGGCGCCTGGGTGTATTGACCGAAGCGCCGCGCCCCAAAGGCACGGGGCCCGTTCTGGTCGCGTCCAACCCTACGGGCAAACCGAATTAAGAGTGTGAGTGGTCAGTGGTGAGTCTGTGAGAGGCGCGGGGGCATTTTTTGCCACTGAGACCGTCATGGCTGACTACTGACTACGTGTCACTCCTTACTCACCTCACACCCACGAGCCCGCAATGAAAGCTCTAATCCGTATCACTCTCAAAAACGGCGTCCTAGATCCCCAGGGCAAGGCCATCGAAGGCGCGCTTTCGCAGCTCGGATTTTCGGGCGTAAACGACGTGCGCCAGGGCAAGTATATCGAGGTCACCCTCACGGAGACCGACGAGGACAAGGCGCGCGCGCAAGTGGAACAAATGTGCAAAGATCTGCTGGCCAACACAGTGATCGAGAATTATTCGTTCGATCTGAGGGCGTAAGGGGCCGGGGGCGCAGGCTAAGACGATACCTTAGGGTGCAATAGGTGAAGCCGTATTGCACCGCAAATGTACTTAATTCGGTTGATCGAAGCCGGCGCATTACGCAGACGCTATTGCGCCTTACATGCCCCCTCACACCTTAAACGGATTGAAGTCCGTGGTCCGGTCGTAGACATCGCTATTTTCGGCGTCCTTCAGTAAGGCAACCACCTTATAGGTGACCGGTGTGAACAGCGCCTCGACAGCGGTCTTGGTCACGAACTGAGCCAGCATCACCGCTGGCAGCGCCTCATTGGGGATAATCCCGGTATTATAGAAGGCGAGCGGATAAAACAGGGTTGAATCGACCGCTTCGCCTGCGATCGTTGACCCGATGGTCCGCATCCACAAATTACGCCCCTGCTGCCAGACCTTCATTTTCGCCATCACGTAGGCGTTGACGAATGAGCCGCAAAAGTAGGCGAGCATTGAGGCAGCCACCACGCGCCAAGCGTTGCCGAATGCAATCTCATAGGCTGACTGATGCTGCCAGTACGAAGCCGGCGGCAAGGCAACCACAATAGCGGCCATGACGGCGGCGAAGATCAGGGCAATGAAGCCAACCCAGATGGCGCGCCGGTCCCGGCCATAGCCGTACACTTCGGTCAGGACGTCGCCGAAGATGTAAGAGATCGGGAAGAAGAGAACTCCTGCTCCAAAATCCACCGGCCCCAGCACCGGCAGATCGAGCGTGGCGATCTTAGCGGGGCCGATGAGATTGGAACACACCAGCACCGTGACGAACGCTGCCAGCACCACGTCGTAATAGCGGAAAGGGCGGATCTGGGTCACGCGGGGCCTTTCTCCAAGCATGGAGCAAGAGTGGTAAGTGCCGAGCCGCGCGAGGTCAAACTACGCGCTCGCACGATGCCTCTTGACCGGTCAAGTCCCCCAAGCCCAAATTGGCAATTTCCCCGCGCCGCCCATGCGCCAGTAACGGCGCCCGAAACAATAACAAAATGTCTGGCCTGATGGTTACTGACCAATGAATGGACCACTCGAGTTGCATGCGCTGTGTTAACCTGGCTTTAGAAAAACACATGTACGATGTTTCGCATGTCGATCATTCGCTCACGAGTACCGGGTTGGATTGATGTCGCGGCTTGGCGGGCCAGCGCTTTGAAGCCCATCGATGCTGCGTCTCTAGCATTTTTCCGCATTGCGCTGGGTCTATGCGTTCTCGCTGACGCTTCGCGAAAGGGCGATCATTTTTTCAATTCGAACGATGGCAAAGAGTTCCGCTTTGCTTATGAGGGCTTTGCCTGGGTGCCCTCTGCTGGCGAATGGGGGCCGCTGCTCAACACCATATGGGCAATTGCGGCGTTGCTGATGATCCTCGGCCTCTTCTACCGGCCAGCAATCATTGTCATTACGGTGCTCACTACTTTTGGATTCCTGCAGGCCCAGGAAAATTACCTCAACCACTATTATCTGCTGATCATCGTATGTTTCCTGATGTGCTTCGTGCCGGCCAATCGCGCATTTTCACTTGACGCCCATCTGCTGCCTAGCCGCTTTAAGCCCGCGCCCTTACGCAACATGCATCACTGGCTGCTCAAGGCCCAGGCTGAGATCGTGCTGGTCTACGCCGGGATCGTCAAACTGAACTCCGATTGGCTGCAACTCGAACCCCTGCGCAGCTGGCTCCAGAAGCGCCATGCCAATACAATTTTCGATATGCTTTGGCAGAACGACTGGGGCGTCGCATGCGCGGCATATGGCGTCACAGCTCTGCATCTCATTGGCGCGCCGCTTCTGCTCTGCAAGCGCACTCGCCTGCCCGTGGCGCTCGTCTACATCGCGTTCCACATGTCGAACCATTTTACGTTCGAAATCGGCATCTTCCCATGGATGACGATCGCCTTGACTACGCTTTTCTTCGATCCCGATTGGCCGCGCCGCCTCTTGGGATCGCTTTCCCTACCAGCTGATCCCGGCCCAACACTGACCCCGAACCGGTGGGCGCATACGTTCATGGCATTCGCGGGGATATGGATTTTCCTGCAAGCCGTCATTCCGTTACGTCATTACGCCTACGAGGGTGATGTCGCCTGGACTTACGAGGGCCACCACTTCGCCTGGCGCATGAAACTTGTCGACCGCTGGTCACCTGGCATAGTGGCCGTGGCCTACGTTCCCGAAAAGAACGTCCTCCTCATCCCGCCGTTAAAAAACTTGATGTCGAAGCGCCAGTTCGAAAAAGTGACCACTCGGCCGCCCCTCGCGCGCCAGCTCGGCCCCCAACTGGCACAGAAAATCCGCGCCAGCGAGAGCGTCTCGGAAGTGAAGGTTCACCTTTTTATGCCAGTCGGCTATAATAACCGCGAGGCCGTGCCGCTGATCAATCCAAAAGTCGATTTTGCATCGGACCGGATTGATGACGGCAACGGCTACTGGCTCATTCGCGAAAACAGCAAACCTTTGCGGCGGCGCGAGGAGTTTTCGAAAAAGTTCAATTTCCCGGCACACCAGGAACTTGCTCAGCTGATGGGGCTACCTCAGCCCTCACTATGCCGGCAAAGGGAAGATCTGTGGGTAGAATGCCAAATCACTCCAGAACAGCAGATCAGCTTCGCGCGATGAACGCGGCAGGGGCACCGCCGCGCCTTCGGGTACTCTTTGACGGCCAGTGTGGTTTGTGCTCACACACCGTGCAGTTCTTATTTGGCCACGAAGACAAGGCCGCCTTCGTGTTTACACCCGTCCAGTCCCCGGCTGGGCGCATTCTCGCACACGCTGCGCAAATCAACGCCGATGATCCATCGAGTTTTGTTGTCTTCGATTTGGCTGGCCACCCGCGCTTGAAATCAGATGGCGCGTTTTATGCTTTGCAACAGTGCACGGCCCCATGGCGGGTGTTTGCACATGTGTGCCAAAAACTCCCCCGCGCGTGGACAGACACGGTCTATGATTTTGTTGCGCGCCGCCGTATTCGCTTTTTTGGCCGCACTGACGTATGCGCCATGGCCCCCGAAGCGCTGCGCCGGCGGCTCGAGACGTCGGCTGAATGCCTCCCCTAAAGTAGGCGGAATGGGCTTCTATCCCTTGCCTGCAGTCTCCAAGCGTCTTAAGTCCCAGGCCATGTATACCGTCAAGGAAATCTTTTACACGCTGCAGGGCGAAGGCGCCAACGCAGGCACCCCGGCCGTATTCTGCCGCTTTGCCGGATGCAATCTGTGGTCGGGCCGCGAAGAAGACCGTGCCACGGCTCAGTGCCCGTTTTGCGATACTGACTTCGTGGGCACCATCGGGTCAGGGGGTGGAAAGTTTGCCACCGGCAATGATCTGGCGAGCGCCTGCAGCGCTGTTTGCACAGCCACATCCGGCCCGTGCCTCATCGTGCTGACAGGGGGTGAGCCGATGCTGCAGGTCGACGATGAACTGATTGACGCACTGCATGAGCGCGGTTTCAACATCGCCATTGAGACCAATGGAACGCTACCGGTGCCCGATGGCATCGATTGGGTGTGCGTCAGTCCAAAAGCTGGCGCCGAACTGAAACAAACCTCAGGCGATGAACTGAAGCTCGTGTATCCGCAAGCGGGTCTGTCACCTGCCGAAGTCGCCCATCTCGATTTCGAGCACTATTTCCTGCAACCCATGGATGGCCCCGATCAACGCGCGAATACGGTGGCGGCCATCGGCTACTGCAAGTCGAACCCGTCGTGGCGGCTGTCGGTGCAGACCCATAAGGTATTGGGGATTGCGTGAGGGGGGCATGGGCAAAATTCGCAGAACTTTTCAAATACCCTTCATGTAGGAAACTCTAATTGCTGACTGCTTATTTTGACGATAGTCACAGCCATGCAGAAACAAAGACCGTGACTCTGGCCGGTTATGTTTCGCTGGCGGAAAATTGGAAGGGGTTTGAAAATCAGTCGCGCGAGCTTTTTAGGAGCGACGGCGTGAAACTTTTTCACGCGAAGGAGTTCGATGGCCGAAAGGGGTGCTTCAAAGGTTGGACCATGGCTCGCCAACTTCGGTTCATCACCGATTGGCTAGACATAGCCTCTACTACCGTCATGTGTGGTTTTTCGATCTCTGTTCTTAAAGCCGATTATCATAAGGCTCGCTCGGAAACAGGTTTAGCGCAGTCTATTTCCCCCTATGGGTACTGCTTTGAAATCGCATTGCGTAGAATGTGCGCCAATGGTCACTTTTGGTCGAAAATATGTGAACAAGGTATGTCGATTATTATCGAAGCCGGAAATCCTGGAAACCAAGGTATCCGCGTGGACTTTGAACGCATCATCGCTGAGCACAACCGGTTGCAGGGAAAAATACATGCCTTGGACTTCAATAGAAAAGACAGTAGCCAGGCGATACAGTTGGCGGATTTTCTAGCGTACTATTCCGGCAAACGTTCGGAGCGGCTTGCGTCTGGGCAAAGCATCATAGATCAAAGCTACCTCGACATAGCGTTAGTTAGAATGCCAACGGACATGGGTCTTTACCGCGAGTTTTACAGGACCCCCAACTTCTGACAGGTGAGTTCGGAGGAAACGAATTTAATCATCCGATGGAGGTGACAATTTCAACGAATTTCCATGCGATCAGGTCATGTCCCCCCGTCCCGTCATGGCCGCGTCCCGCAAGGAGTGCGTGCGTCATGGCGGAGCCATGCGAACGCATGAACGCGCGCAAGTGGCGGCCACCCACGGCAAGCATCCGCTTGTATGGTGATGCCGGTTGACGTTCACCGCTGCAACATCTCAATTCTGCCGTAACACCATCCCCGTTGAAGCTTGGCGTGGATGGTCACCATTTTGTTTGCACGCAGTCGCGTGACGTGGCCATGACGGGAAATGGGAGAATGGGTTGCCACAGTCGCGCCGCCCCACAGGTGTCATCCCGGTGCTCGTCACCGGGATCCATGGTGCAGCGGATTGGGACCTGATGATTTGGCGATCCATTGCAACCCCGTCGTGCAGTCCTGATGGATCCCGGGCATAAAGCCCGGGATGACAGTTGTGGTGATGGCACGACCCGGAATGACCGTGAAAAACCGTAGAAAAACTTATCCCCGCGCCCTCGCACGCCCCACATACTGCCCTTGTCCCACCCACGGGGACGTGCTCGAGACCGTCTTGAAG
>JBEBJD010000043.1:0-19210 GCA_040080075.1 Hyphomicrobium sp.
TCCCTGGCCCAGTGGCGCGGCTGGGCTGGTTGGAGCGAATAAGCCTACCTATATAGCAGCAAGCCCGGGACTTGAAGTTGTCCCGGCTGAAAGGATGCGGGCGCTGCCGGTGAAGGATGCGACCGCCATTTTCGGCTCCTCAATACCGGGCCACTTGCGGCGCGCGTTTTTCGGTGTTTGGGATCCAAAGTGATACTAGAAGGCCTATGGGTCTAGTGTGGTTCTTGCCGTGCTATTGTCTTACCTGTTCACGCCGCGATAGGAGAAGGCAATTGCGAGACACCACACTGGCCGTGCAAGGAGAATAACATGCCTTTGAATTACGCCAAGACGGCGCTGCTGCTGGTCGTTCTGACTGGCATTTTTGTGGCCATGGGTGGTGTTGTGGGCGGCCGCACTGGCATGATCATCGCTTTCGTAGTCGCGCTCGTGACCAATGCGATCAGCCTTTGGAAGTCCGACACCATGGTCTTGCGCATGTTTAAGGCAAAGGAGGTCGACGAGCAAACGGCGCCCGCCCTCCATCAGATTGTGCGCGGCTTGTCCGGTCGCGCCGGCCTGCCGATGCCGCGCGTTTACATCATGAATACGCCTCAGCCCAATGCCTTTGCAACGGGCCGCAATCCCGCCAACGCTGCTGTCGCGTTTTCGACGGGCTTGCTGGAAGCCCTCTCGCCTGAGGAAGTGGCGGGGGTCGCTGCGCACGAGCTGGCTCACATCAAGAACCGGGATACGCTGACCATGGCGGTCGCTGCCACCATCGGCGGGTCCATTTCGATGCTGGCCCAGTATCTCCAATTTGGCATGCTGTTTGGCGGCGGTAGCCGCGACGGGCGGGGCGGTGTTGGTTTCCTGGGTGCCTTGGTTGCCATGATTGCTGCGCCGTTCGCGGCGATGCTGGTGCAAATGGCGATCAGCCGCTCGCGTGAATATCAGGCCGACCGCATGGGGGCGGCGCTGTGCGGCAACCCGCGCTGGCTAGCCTCGGGGCTGCAAAAGATCGACGCGCTCGCCCGCCGTACTCCCAACATGCAAGCCGAAGCGATGCCGGCCGCCGCTCATATGTTTATTGTCAATCCGCTGTCCGGGCGCGGTGTCGACAACTTGTTTACCACGCATCCTGCCGTCGAGAACCGGATCGCCGAATTGCTCAAAATGGAACAGGAGTGGATTGCGGATGGAACGCTGTCGCGGTCTGCCTCGGATATCGCAGCTGGCAGTCCAGGCGCGGCAACAGGTCCATGGACGGTTGATGCCAGCCAGGGTCAAAAGCGCGGTCCCTGGGGTTAACCCGTTCCCCATGTCAACTTGTATTGAACCGGAGCAGCGCTCGCCGTGAAAAAGCCAACGACGGCGGGAGAAACCCGAACTCATGTTGGGCCAGCCACGCGGCCGGCCATCAGTGATCAAGTTGCGCCACCAAAGCACGGGCTCGACCATAAAAAGGGTCCGGCATTCCGCAAACCGAAAGTACACAAGCCGGCCGCAGCCGGGTCCGGCAAGGGCGCTGGCTCGAGGGGCCGCCGCGAGCCCCCCGGCATGGCCGCACGGCAACTTGCCGTCGGGGTTCTGGTCCAAGTGCTCAACCGGGGACAGTCGCTTGATGAAACGCTGGCGTCGGCCTTCGCCAGCGATCGCGGCCAGGCCCTAGAACCACGTGACCGGGCAATTGCGCGTCTCATCGCGACAACGGTATTGCGCCGCTCGGGCGAACTGGGCGCGGCAATCCGGGCCCACCTCGACCGGCCACTGCCCGATGACTCCGGCCGCTTGTGGACCATTTTACTCAGTGCGGCAGCCCAGCTTCTCGTGCTCGAAACTCCGCCCCATGCCGCGATTAATCTGGCCGTCGAGCAGGTGCGTGCCGATCGCGAAGCAGCGCGGTTCGACGGTCTCACCAATGCCGTCTTGCGCCGTGTATCTCAGACCGGCTTGGGCAGCGTCCTGCCTCGTGATGCGGCAAAGCTCAATATTCCTGCGTGGATGTTTGCAAAGTGGACTGAAAGCTACGGCTTAGAGACGGCCTACGCCATTGCCGAGGCCTCGTTGCGCGAAGCAGCGCTTGACCTGACGGTTAAATCAGATGCTGAGAATTGGGCCAGCGCGCTTGGCGGCATGGTTTTGCCAACGGGCAGTGTGCGGCTGCAAGCGTCGGGCCGCATCGAAGAGTTGCCCGGATATGCCGATGGAGCGTGGTGGGTGCAGGATGCAGCCGCCGCACTGCCTGCCAAACTACTTGGTGATATCTCTGGAAAAGACGTTGCCGATTTGTGTGCGGCGCCGGGCGGTAAGACCGCGCAACTGGTGAGCGCCAGCGCCCGCGTCACGGCGGTCGATCTCAGGCCCGAACGCCTGAAACGTATGCATCAGAATATGGAGCGTCTCGGGCTGTCGTGCGAGACGGTTGCGGCCGATGCCGGCGATTGGGCGCCTGATCGTTTGTTTGATGCCGTATTGCTCGATGCGCCTTGCACGGCGACCGGCACACTCCGCCGCCATCCCGACATTCTGCACCTGAAGCGTGAATCCGACGCCGCCCAGCTTGAGCCCATTCAGGCGCGCCTGCTCGCAAACGCTGCGCGTCTCGTCAAGCCCGGCGGGACATTGGTCTACTGCACCTGTTCGCTCGATCTGGCCGAGGGCGAGTGGCACATCAAAGATTTCCTCATCGAAAATCAGGACTTCAGCCGCAATCCGCTCATAGCCGGAGAAGCAGGAATCGAGCCGGCGTGGATCACGCCTGATGGCGATTTGCGGACATTGCCGTTTCATCTTGCGATGGACGCCCCCAATTTGGGTGGTCTCGACGGTTTTTACGCCGCACGCTTGAAGCGCAATGTTTGAGGATAATTGGCTTTGAGGGTATTCGTGCGGCTATTTGCCGGTCTCAAGCCTTGTGTTTGACGTGGCGCCCGGGTAACCGGGCAGGATGAACAAACGCGCACCAGCCGCAGCCCCCAACTTGCCGGGCGATGACACGGAGGCAGTCCGGTCATGGCTTTGACGAACGTGGCTGAGCGCGCCCGCGTTGCGCTCATGAAAGTGGACAGGTCGCGCCGCTCGGTGGTGTCGCGTCTTCTCTATTCTCCATTCCTGCGCTGGCGCTATGGCCCATCCACGGCTGACCACCTGCTTATCGTTCCACAGGATCTGCGCACCTCAGACCCCAGTTTCTGGCGCGAAGTGCAACAGGGGCAGTTCGGGCTTGCCGGAACCATGGTGGTGCTGGGCCAGCGCTCGCCTTTCGATTTCAAGGCCGTCAATGCCGATTGGGCTCGCGCACTGCACGGCTTCTCTTGGCTGTCGCATTTGAAAGCTGCGGCAGACGATGGAGCGCGCGAGACTGCCCGGCGGCTGACCGTGGAGTGGACCATCCGGCATGGGCGTGGACACGGTCTGGCATTTGAACCCGCCGTCGCCGGCCGGCGTCTGATCTCGTGGCTGTCGCATGCGAGTTTTTTGCTCGAAGATGCAGATGCCGCAACCTACGATGCGATCACCCGGGCCTTGGGTGCCGATCTCATCCGCTTGTCGGCGTCGTGGCGTGATGGAGCTGACGGATATCCGCGGTTGCTGGCGCTAACGGCGCTTGTACTCGCCGATCTTTGTATTGCCGGCCACGATACCCAATTGCCCGAGAGCGAGCGTGCGCTGAGCGCCGAGCTTTCACGTCAAATTCTGCCCGATGGTGGGCACATAAGCCGCAACCCGGGTGTCTTGGTCGAGTTGATGCTCGATCTGCTGCCATTGAAGCAGTGCTTTGCGTCGCGTGGCCGCCCGGCACCGCCGGGCTTTCTTGCGACCATGCAAAGAATGCTTGCCATGCTGCGTTACATGCGGATGGGCGACGGCATGCTGGCGCGGTTTAATGGCATGTCGGTGGCATCGCCAGCCGGGCTGGCGACGGTGCTGGCCTACGACGACAGGTCGGTCGCACCCCTCGCCGAGTCGCCCTATTCCCGGTATCTGAGGCTGGAACGCGGCCGCACGGTGTTGCTGATGGATGTGGGCCGAGCGCCCCCCCTCGAACAAGCAGGCTATGCCCATGCCGGTTGTCTGTCTTTCGAGCTGAGTTCGGGCACCAGCATGATTTTTGCCAACGGCGGCGCACCCGCTGCAGCCGACAGCGATTGGCGGGCGGCTGCGCGCTCGACAGCCAGCCACAACACTTTGACTTTGGCCGATCAGTCGTCGTCCAAACTGATCCGCAATCGCGATATCGAGCGCTTGATCGGTGCACCGCCTATACAAGGTCCCGATACGGTCTACTCGCGTCTTGAGGAGGCAGCCGGTGCCTTGGAACTCAGCGTCAATCACGATGGTTATCTCAGCCGTTGCGGGCTCATTCACCGGCGCAGCCTGGTGTTGAGTGCGTCGGGCCAAAGATTGCTCGGGGTAGACAGCCTCGAGGGGCCGAAGGCCAACTTGCGCTTGCGCAATGATTTGCCCTTTTCAATCCACTTTCATGTCCATCCTGAAGCCGTGTGCCGCAGGGTGCCGGGCGGCGGGGCCGCTGAGGTTGTGTTGAAAGGTGGCGAGGTCTGGCGGTTCTCGGTTGAAAATTCGGCTCTCACCATTGAAGAGAGCACTTACTATGCGGATTCGGCAGGGCCTCGCGCGTCTCTGCAGTTGCTGATCCGCGGCGCCACATTCGGCGACAGCCAGGTGCGGTGGGTCTTTGAAGCGATGACGTGACGGAGCGGGCACGGTGCACTCGTGACTCTAGAGCGCCGATCCAATGGAATCGGATCGGCGCTCTAGTCTATTGTTTTGTCGCATTTTCTACGAAGAACCGGGATCCACTTCTTCGGAAAATGCTCTAGAGGAGTTTAGATGACGATGATGACGGGTCAGCCCAAAATCCGCCGCGCACTGCTTTCGGTATCCGACAAAACTGGTCTCAATTCACTTGGCCGAAGTCTGGCGGAGCGCAGTGTTGAGCTGGTTTCAACGGGAGGGACGTCTGGCGCGCTCAAGTCCGTTGGGCTCGCGGTCCGCGATGTGGCGGAGCTGACCGGCTTTCCAGAAATGATGGATGGCCGTTTGAAAACGTTGCACCCTAAAGTGCACGGCGGTCTGCTGGCCATTCGCGGCAATGCAGAGCATGATCGATCGGCGGCCGGGCACGGTATCGCTCCCATCGATCTGCTGGTCGTCAATCTCTATCCCTTCGAGGCTGCCGTAGCCAAGGGCGCTTCATATGACGAGTGTGTCGAGAACATGGATATCGGCGGTCCGGCGATGATCCGGGCGGCGGCCAAAAATCATGCTGGCGTGGCGGTCGTAGTCGATCCCGGCGACTACGCGGCCTTGCTCGATGAAATGGCCGCTAACAATGGCGCCACCACACTGGCGTTCCGCAAATATCTCGCCGCCAAGGCGTTCGCGCGCACAGCCGCTTATGATGCAGCCATCAGCACCTGGTTCTCTGCTGAAATCAACGATCTGACGCCCAAGTGGCGGACCTTCGGCGGTGTGCTCGCGCAGTCCTTGCGCTATGGCGAGAACCCCCATCAGCAGGCCGCGTTCTATCGCACGGGAGAAAAGCGCCCAGGTGTCGCCAGTGCTGTGCAGCTCCAAGGCAAAGAACTCTCGTACAACAATTTGAATGACACCGATGCGGCGTTCGAACTGGTCGCCGAATTTGATGTCAGGACTCCCGCGGTTGCCATTATCAAGCATATGAACCCATGTGGTGTGGCCACTGGGGCGACATTCCGCGAAGCCTTTCAGCGGGCGTTACGTTGCGACAGCGTTAGCGCGTTTGGCGGCATTATCGCGCTAAACGGCGTGCTCGATGCGGACACTGCAGAAGAAATTGCCAAGCTCTTTACCGAAGTTGTGATCGCACCCGATGCCACGCCAGAAGCCAGGGCTGTCTTTGCGGCCAAGAAAAATCTGCGCCTGCTCACAACCGGCGGATTGCCTGATTCGCGCCAGCCCGGTCTGATGCTGCGATCACTGGCGGGCGGACTTTTGGTGCAGTCGCGCGATAATGGCGTCATCGAAGATCTGGTATTGAGCGTCGTCACCAAGCGCCAGCCTACGGCGGCGGAACTTGCCGATCTAAAGTTTGCCGCCAAAGTTGCTAAGCATGTCAAATCCAACGCTGTTGTCTATGTCAAGAACGGGGCCACGGTTGGCATTGGAGCGGGGCAGATGAGCCGCATCGATTCAACGCGCATTGCGGCCTGGAAAGCGCAAGAAGCAGCAACGGTTGCCGGTGAGGCAAATACGCTGACTCAAGGCTCGGTGGTAGCGTCAGATGCTTTCTTCCCATTCGCAGACGGACTTCTCGCAGCGGCTGCGGCCGGTGCCACGGCGGTCATTCAACCCGGCGGCTCGATGCGCGATGAAGAAGTGATCAAGGCAGCCAATGAGAAGGGCCTTGCCATGGTGTTCACTGGCATGCGCCATTTCAGGCATTGAGCGCGGGCGTCAAGCTGCGGCAGGCAGCGCGCTCTGACGCGAGCCTTATCCGCTCGTGGCTTGTGACGCCGGATATCCAGGAATGGTGGGGGCCGCTGTCGTCGACCGAAGCCGAGGTCAATATCGCGTTGTCGTCCGATCATGCCATCTGCCGTATCATCGAGTGCGATGGCGAGGCCGTGGGCTACTGCCACGCCATCGACGCAAGCATGTGGGGCGATGCCTTACCCGATGAACTGGAACCGGGCACTTGGGATCTCGATATCTTCGTCGCCAGCGAACGCCACCGCGGCCTTGGCATCGGTCAGATCGCACTGGCGGCTCTCAAAGACGAAGTCTTCTCGACAACGCTGGCCGTGGCCGTGTGTGTGTTCCCTTCAATCCGTAACGAGCGGGCCGTTAGGGCCTATGAAAAGGCCGGGTTCAAGTGGAAGCGCATCTGGAACGATCCCCACGCGGGGCCGAGCTGGTTCATGGTCGCTGAGCGAACTACGAATTAGGCCCCCCGCCTGCTGCCGTTAATTTAAGAGTGCAGCCGGGACCAAGGGCGAAGGGCGAAGGCGTTACGCGCCTTCGTTGGCAGCTTCGGCTTGCAGCAGTCCGTAGTTCTGGATGCCGATTTTCTTGAGCAGATCGAGTTGTGTTTCCAGGAAGTCTATGTGGCCTTCCTCGTCTTCAACGAGATGGGCAAAAAGGTCCATCGTCACGAGGTCTTCCTTCTTGCGGCACAAGGCCCGCCCCTTAACGTAAAGGTCGTGTGCGATGTGCTCTCCCTTGAGATCGCATTCGAGAACTTCCTTGAGGTCTTGGCCGATCATCAGGGGGGCGACATGCTGCAGGTTTGGATGGCCTTCAAGAAAGATGATGCGGGCGATTATCTTGTCGGCATGCACCATTTCTTCCATTGACTCGGCCTTTTCCTTCTTGGCGAGCTTCATGAAGCCCCAGTTTTCCAGAAGGCGGTAGTGAAGCCAGTACTGGCTGACGGCGCCAAGCTCCAGCTTCAGCGCCTCGTTGAGCATGTCGATAATCTCTTTGTCGCCCTTCATGACCCGGCTGCCTTTCTTGTTTAGTTTTTCCCGGCCCCATTTGCAGGCCGGACTGTGAAGGCTCCGCAAGTGACAAGCCCGCGCGTGGCCCCGGTTTTAGTCTTCCCCGGCGAGCGCCCGTTCGGCCGGCTTCTTGACCATGCGGCTCAGTTTGTCTTGTGCCGTCGCACACGCACACGGGCAAATCAGGCCTTTGGCGGCGAGAGCATCCATCTTTTCATAGATTGTCTCGACCGCGAGCGGCGCGCAACCGCAGCAGTTCATTTTTTTTTGCAGATGGCGGAATACGACCCCAGGAGTTGGCAGGGGTGAATTGGCCACGCTCATGATGTCGAGCACCGCGAGTTCAATGTCGTGGTCTGTGATAACGGCGCAGGAACAGACGATCATGGGGTCACCACCTCAGCGCATTCGCTGAACTGGGCCGGAGCGGTTCCCTTGCGGGGGATCGCTGAATTCGTCTTGCAGGCAATCGAATACATCGGAAGGTTCCAATGGCAAGGGTTCAAGGCCCGAACATCGGTGCAACATCAGGCTGCGTCCTTGAGATAGGTCAAAGCAAAACGGGATCGCAAGTCAAGGTGAGTTAGAGCCCTTGTGGCGCCGGTTAACGAGCGGCATATCGTCCGCAGATCCATTCACCGCAGCAGTTTTTAGAGGTTCTAAACTTGAGGACCATTCCAAACTTGAGGTCCTGTCGCCGCTTGCCGTCCGGTGAGAATGTCCCAGGCTACGTTGATCTGAGTCATGCGTTCCGAGCGCAGGCGATGATCGTCCGCGTTTTTGGCGTGATCGGGATGCCAGCTCATGCGTAAACCATCGACGATCTTCTTGAGAACGGCGTCCGAGGCATCGGGCCCCGCCCCCAATACGTGCAAAGCTTCTTCGCGCGTCGCGGGTAACCATTCCGGCTCGGTTGCGGGGCCGGTGACAAAGGTTTCCACTGGTAGTGCATTGGTTGCCTGGGCTGGTGCCGCCGCGGGAGGCACAGGCGGGGGTTGTGGCGTGGATTGCGCGAGTTGCGCCGGGGCAAGTGTGCGCGATTGCGCGCCATCCAGAGTGACCGCCGAAAGATCGCGATGGGCTGGAGCTGTATGCAACTGGCTCTCGCCTTGACGGCGCAAGAAATAGGCCAAAGCCGCGCACAAGAGTGCCATCACCGCGACGCCGGCCACGATGGGGCCATTGCGTGACATCGGCCCTGACGTTCCTGGGGTGGATTCAAGTGTGGCCGGCAGCGCTTCTGGACCACTCGTGTCACCCGACGAACTCGTTGCCGCGGTAATGGCCGTGGTTTCGGCGCCAGGCCGGTTCAGGATCGTTGGCGCCAGACTGTTGATCGTTGGTGCGGCGCCGGTGCCCGATCCCGCAATTTCGGATGCAGTGGTGGGAGCCGGTGCAGTCGAAGCAGCAGGAGCCATCGTAGTGGGCGTTGCCGCATCTGGAGCAGTAGCCCCTTTTTGCTCCGCGCCTTTGACAGCCGCCTCCTCGGCTGGGGCAGCTTGCTTAGGCGCGACGGGGGCCGCCTCCGCCGTTCTGGGTGCAAAGGTATGGCCTGGATCGCGCGTACTTGTTTTGGGTGCTGGCTGCGGCGATGCCGCCGGTGGTGCTTGTGGAACGGCCTCCTTGAGCGGGGCAGCGGGTTTTGGTGCGGACGGCGGTATGCCCTCAGAGCCAGCGCTTCGCGGCCCGTAGTCCCAATTACCGGCGGGGCCATTTTCGTTTTGCGCCGTGGCACCGGGGACCGTTGCACTGTCGCCAAGTCCGGGTGGTCCTTCGGCAAATTGCGCCGTGATGCCAACGACGGGCGCAAAGCCTGGTGGCATTTCAACTGATGGCATGCGCGACACGGGAGGATAGCGGAAGTTATCGGGCCGCCAATCGTTGTCATCGAACTCACGAAGTTTGGGCCGCTCACTCCAAGACGGTGGCCGGGGTCTTGCCCACCACGGATCCATGCGCACGTAGAGACGGCCGTTGCGGACCTTGGCCGGTCCACGGTTCAAGGCGTTGGCAGCTGCGACGACATCAATCCATGGCACGCGCGTGCCGCCGCAATTCATATCGAAGCGGTGCAGACGCCAGGTTTTGCAGCGGCTGGGATTATCAGGAGCGCATGCGGTGACGATATCCTGCTCGCGCCGGCCGTAAATCTCGTAGGGCTGCTGTTCAGAGGGCGTGAGATTGATTTCGCGGCCATAGGCTTCACAGCGATAGGGCATGACGACCCGTTCGCCAGCTAAAGCTGTGTTTGCCAAAACCACGGCTCCAGCCATTCCTGCAAAAGCGCGCATTATGTTGTGATAGTACATGCCTGTGTTTGGTCCCGCTGGTGCCTGACGTACACGACATTTGGCATCCCCTCGCAATACTGCGCCTTCGAGAGGGCCGGTCCGTCAGCGTTTTTCATGCATCCTGAATACCTTGGCACCTTTATGGCCATAACAAGAATGAACCCAGACGCCAGACTCGCAAAAGTGAGGCGTCGGGGCTGATGTTAACTTGATTGGGCTCCTCAGCACGGGGCCTGGCTGCCGCCTTGCGCTAATCCACACTTAGTTCCGTGGAGTTGAGATGCGTCCGGCAGTCCACAGGTTTCGGCCTTTAGAGCAGCGTCCAGGTCCGCATGCAGGAAGCTGAATCCTGCTGCCCGGGCCTTACTTGGCACCACGCGCTGACCGCCCAGGATGATTTCGCGGGCGAAATCTCCCAACACAAGCTCAAGCGGCAACCCTGGTACCGGCAAGATCGCCGGGCGATTGAGGGCAGCGCCCAGTGCAGCAACGAAGTCGCGATTGCGGACCGGATTGGGTGCCGTCGCGTTGACAGCCCCTTCGAGAGTATTCGTACCGATGGTGAAAGCGATCAGCCGTACCATGTCTTCGAGCGCAATCCAGCTCATCCATTGCTGGCCCGAGCCCAGCCGGCCGCCAAGCGCCAGGTCGAACACGGGCAGCAACCGGCCGAGCAATCCGCCATCACGTCCAAGCACTAATCCGATGCGCAGCCAAACCGTGCGAACGCCCAAATTATTGGAGGCCGTCGCGGCGGCGGCTTCGCAGTTGAGGCACGAGCGGACAGAGAACAGGCGCTTGTCGCCGGTTATGGCGGTCTCGTCCAATAGGGTATCGTCTCGCAAGCCGTAGACGCCAATGGCCGAGGCCTTGATCAAAGCGCGGGGCTTGTGCTCAAGGCGGTGCACGAGAGCTTCAATACTGCGCAAACTGCGCCGTCTGGAGGCAATGACCTCGAATTTGCGCCAGCGCGTCCACAGCCCCCCAGCGACGGCTTCGCCGGCAAGGTCGACGATGGCGTCGAAGCGTTGCGTGGCCGCAATCTGATCGAGCGAGGTGACGAGGTGCACGGGTGCGCTCAAGTGTCCAGCCCGCTCCAACGAGCGGGTCAACACGGTCACGTCGTGGTTACCGTGCGCCAGCGCGCGCACGAGGGCCGTGCCGATGAAGCCCGTGCCCCCGGTGATCAAAACGCTGTGGCGGCTATTGAGAAAGCCGCTTAGATCCGGCGTGCGTGGCGCCACGAACCGGTTCGCCCGGGCACTGGTGTAGAAATCGCGCACGGCAAACAGCGCACAACCCACCGCCGAGCCTGTCAGGATCCAGCTCCCCCAGCCATAGGAAATGGCGGCATAACCCGATGGCAGTGCGGTCCACGCCATAATAGCGGGACCAATAAGCACCAGAATGCCGCCATAGTTGATGGCGAGCAAAGTGTGCAGCACACGCTCGGTGGCCGGCAGCTTGCGGCTCATGTCTTCTTCGACGAAATCGGCAAGTGTAATAAAGATTTCGCTGGCGAGAATGGCGAGCAACAGCCAGGCGAAAGCGCCGTGCGGTTCAATCCAGGCGAAGACCACAAACAGCAGCGCATAAAAGGCATTGCGCGCGGCGTGCAATTTCAGCTCCTTACCGGCATTGCTGCGCCACGCCAGACGTTCGGTCAACTCGTGGTGGAAGATCACGTCGAAACAGCCCATCGCCAACTGAAAGGAGACGAGCGTCCACAATAGTGGGCTTGTCATCGGAGTATCGGGCATGGGGTTAGGCCTCCTTGAAGTACGCGAGCTGATGCACCAGGCATCCAAACAGCGGGTGGGTCAGGGTCAGGCGGAATGAGAAAGCGTTGCTCAACGCGCCGTATCCAGGTTCGTCGCGATGCACGATTTCCATGACGCCAGGTGAGAGTGCCTGGGGCAGGCGTAAGCGAAAGCGGCCCAATTCAATGAAGTAGTGGCAGGAGCGAAAGACCATCGTGCGGTTTTCTACGGTAAGGCCAAGGCTCATGCCGATGCCTGCGCCCACATATTCTTCAAGGCCCGTTGGCCCGGAAAAGCGCTTCATCGAGTGAACGACTTGCGGGAACTGGCCAGATCGCTCGTAGGTGCGGGTCCAGTTCTGATGACCTGTACGTTCATCTTGCATGACACTCACGGCAGCGGCGCCCGTGTTGCCGTCGGGTCCAGGCAAGGGGCTGCCGATGGCGCGCGCCAGCACGGACAACAGCCGTCCAACGCGCGACAACCTGGTTTCGATAACGTGGCCCGTGTAGAGAACGGCCTCATTGGGCTTGATGCATTTTGAGAAGCGGCGGCGGACGGCGGGCGGCAATTGAGCCCAGGATGCCTCGCCTACGAGATCGCGAAAACGGTTATCGGGCGGGGCGAAATGAGAGGCGGCCGCATCGATGCCTAGGGTCGAATGAAATTGGTTCTGAGCCCCAACAGCCCGGCTAGGACTGAAAGTCTGATCCAGTCCTTGGGGGACAATGCACGCCATGACGGCAATTCCTCAACTCACACCAGACGTCACATCAGCCGCGTTTGGCCGTGCCTTTTGGTTTGACGCTCACCAGCCGGGCTAGCGTGCCGCCCATTTTGATGAGGCGGATCAAGACCGGCGGCGGCAGGCGCATCAGCTCTTGAAACGATTTGTCGATGGTCTCCATGAATTGCAGCATCTCGGCAAGGCGCCGCCGGGCACCAGGTGAAACATTTACGTCTGAGCTGGCTTCGTCCGAACACGACCTCAGCACGGCCAGCGCCGGATCGATCTCTCTCGATTTGCGGCCCACAGCAATACGCCGCACCATCTCGAACATATCGGCCTCGGCTTCAAAATAATCGCGCCGGTCACCCAACACCTGAACGCGCCGGATTAAGGTCCAGCCGGTCAGCTCTTTGAGTGAGTTCGATACATTCGAGCGGGCGATGCCGAGCCGGGCGGCGATGTCTTCTGCGGTCATGGGCTGGTCGGAGACAAAGAGCAGCGCGTGAATTTGCGCGACTGAACGGTTCACACCCCACTTCTCGCCCATTTCTCCCCAATGCACGACGAAGCGCTCGATGGCGGGAGGCATAGATCTATTCATGTCAGATATTTCTGTCATGACAGAAATATCTGACAATTCAGTCGTTGTGTCAAGCGGTGTGTCGTGTGCGGTCCCAGAAAGGTTACTTTTGAAGTCAGCAATTTGGCGCATCGCCAACCCCGCAGTTCCCGATTGGATCACAGTGGCTGCAAAAATATAGATGCGCACCACCGCGAAACCACGGCGGTGAGGGGCCGTAATCCGGGTAACTGGCGAGCAACGCGATGGGGGTGGCAAAAGCTGCGCCCGCTGGCAGTTGCTTCGCGAGGAGATCGCATAACGTTTACTTACCGGAGAAAAATGATGTCCAAGACAATCAAGGCAGCGCTGCTTGCAGGCGCCGTTGCGTTTGCTGTGCCCGCCTTCGCCAAGTCCACCGTCATGGTCGGTGGTCAGGAAATGTTCGCGTCCAAGACCATTGTCGAAAACGCCGTCAATTCAGCGGATCATACGACGCTGGTCGCGGCGGTGAAGGCCGCGGGCTTAGTTGACACCCTTTCGGGCAAGGGACCGTTCACGGTGTTTGCGCCCGTCAACGCCGCCTTCAATGCGCTTCCCGCTGGAACGGTCGACACATTGTTGAAGCCCGAGAACAAGGGCCAGCTGACGGGTGTGCTGACCTATCACGTGGTGGCCGGCTCGGTGACGCTCGATGATCTCAAAGCCAAACTGAAGAAGGGGCATGGGCAGGCGCAGCTGAAGACCGTTGCCGGTGGTACTTTGACAGCATCGGCGAACGGCCCCAACAACATTGTGCTGAAAGATGAAGCCGGCGGAATGGCCAACATCACCATCTATGATGTGATGCAGTCGAATGGCGTTATTCACTCGATCGATAAGGTCTTGCTGCCGAAATCGTAATTGAACGGTTCATGACGGCCGGTTTTCACTCAAAACCGGCCGTCATAAAATGGCAACGCACCAGCCGGCCATTGTATGGGTTGAAACGTGCTATTTGCATTCTGCAATTTCGATGAGCAGGGCGGCGCAGCAGATCAGGCTTTGCCAGACTTGGCCTGTTCCAGCGCTTTTGCTTCCCAAGCCGCCAACCGTTTGGGTGTCGCGACAAACGCCCCATAGGCGTGACCGATGACCCCGAGGCCCCAGCCAGCGATGGCCCAATGGGCCCACATCTTACCGGCAGTCAGCACATTGATCAGAACCAGTCCCAAACTCACCAGGACGAAGACGAAGCAATGGATATAAAATCCGCGAATCGCGCTGAATTGCTTGGCGGCGCGGGCCTCTGCGATTTTGTCGAGTTTCTCGAGCATTTGGACCAGATCCCAGTTTTGTGCCGCGGCGGCAGTTGCATCTCATTGCCAGCCCAGTGAACGGCAGATGGCACGGGCAATCAAGCCGGGATTGCGCGCGCCTCACGGCATTGTGTGGCGCAAATGTATGACAGGGGGCAAGCCGGTGCCGCTGTTCCCTGAGGAACAGCGGCACCGGGATGGCGTTTGCGGCCCAACCAGCCATCAAGCCACCGCCGAGGAGTACCGCAAGGTTTCGCCGCGGTACGACAATGCTTCGGCGATATGGACGCGGGTGGTTCGGTCTTGGCCGTCGAGGTCAGCCAGTGTGCGCGCGACTTTCAAGACCCTGTGAAAGCCGCGTGCGGTAAGATTGAGATGCCCGGCGGCTTGCTTGAGCAAGGCCACACCGGCGTCGTCGGGCATGGCAATGGCGTCGAGAAGCTGCCCGGAACACTCTGCGTTGGTGCGGATCGTGGAAGCGCCGGCAGCGGCAAAGCGGGCGCGCTGGCGGTCGCGCGCGGCGGTCACCCGGGCGCGCACCTCCGCGCTGCCTTCACGCGAGGGCGATAGTGTCAGGTCGGCGGCTGAGACGGCAGGCAATTCAATGTTGAGATCGATGCGGTCGAGCATCGGGCCCGAGATCCGCGCTTGATAGCCGGCGCGGCAGCTGGGTCCGCGCTTGCAGCTTTCGCCGGGTAGACCGCCGCCGCATTTGCACGGGTTCATGGCCGCGATGAGTTGGAAACGGGCCGGATAGGCGATGCGGTGATTGGCACGCGCGATGACAATCTCTCCCGTCTCAAGGGGTTGACGCAAGGCATCGAGAACATTGGGTAGAAACTCTGGCAATTCGTCGAGAAACAGCACGCCCAGGTGTGCGAGGCTGGCTTCGCCGGGTTTTGGCCGTGATCCGCCGCCAACGAGTGCCGCCATGCTGGCTGAGTGATGCGGCGCCCGGAACGGCCGCTCGACGCACAGTTTGCCCCCCATCAGTTCACCGGCAAGTGAATGAACCATCGAGACTTCAAGCATCTCTTCGGGCGAAAGTGGCGGCAGAATTGTGGGCAACCGCGCCGCCAGCATCGATTTACCAGAGCCCGGCGGTCCGGTCATGAGCAGGTTATGACCACCCGCAGCGGCAATTTCGAGGGCACGTTTGGCGCTTTCCTGGCCGCGCACATCTTTGAGGTCGAGGTTGGACACGGGTGGCCGGTCTAGATTTGGCTTGGGCCGCGATAGGAGTTGAATGCCGCGGAAATGATTGACGAGCGACAACAGATGAGGGGCCGCCAGAATGTCAACGTGCTCGCCCGCCCACGCGGCTTCGGGGCCGCAATCGGCGGGGCAGATCAGGCCCTTGCCCATGGCGTTGGCGCCGATGGCCGCGGGCAAGGCTCCGGGAACAGACCGGATCGAACCATCAAGTGCCAATTCGCCGATGGCCGCGAAATTTGTGATGGCTTCGGGCGACAATGCCTCCATGGCGACCATGAGAGCGAGCACAATGGCGAGATCGTAGTGGCTGCCTTCTTTGGGCAGATCGGCCGGCGCCAGGTTCACGGTCAGGTGCTTGTAGGGCATGCCCAGGCCCACGGCGTGAAGTGCGTTGCGCACCCTTTCTCGGCTTTCGTCGACGGCCTTGTCGGGTAAGCCAACGATGGCGAAGGCTGTCTTGCCCGGCGTGATGCGCACCTGAACTTCAACGCCGCGTGCCTCAACGCCTGCGAACGCAACGGTAGCTATCGTGCCGTACATGCCTTGCCCCCAACCCTATACTCCAAGGTCTAACGGGCAGGGGATTGCCATTCCGTCGGTGGCACAGAGAAAAAGTCTGTGGTCCCCTTTTGCACTTCGAGTGGCGCACAGTTAGACGAGGTGCACGGCATTGCCGGTCGCAACCGTGCCGCCATCGACCACACGCGCGTAGACCCCAAAATTGCTGTGCCCCCATCGGCGCATCAAGGTGGCTGGAATATCAAGATCGCGGCTGGCCGTTTCGGGATCGACATTGGTGGCGGCGCAGCGCTGCGTGCGCTCGAACACCTGCAATCGCACTGATCCAGCCTCGATATCGCGTCCAACCCAAGCGTCCTCTTGCCAGGCCTCAATGCCGCTGACGACGAAATTGGGACGGAATCGCAAGGGATTGAGTGGACGGCCAATGACCCGCTCAAGGTCATGCAGCGATTCCAAATTAATGAGATGCACGCACGGGCTACTAGCGTCTGCGAAACTGTGGCCGTCTGCATGCCGGATTTTGGGTGCGCCGCGCAGTTCATCGCGCATATAGGCTGCAAAAAATTGTTCGAGAATAGCGCGGCCCGCCGTTGAGTTAAGATTTCCGCGCGCCACCTGCTTGCCGGACCGGAATATGGTCAATGTTTGATCCTGGTCATCGAAGCGGGCCTCAAGCGCCGCTAATCTTTCGTCACGTAACAGCATCAGGAATGCAATGCGGTCGAGCGTCTTGGGATTGCTTTCATCGAATCGGCCGGGGCCGTTCTCTATGGCGTAGGCGCGGTCGAAGGGCAGCACGCCGCCGGTAGTCAGTTGGGCGTAGGTCAAGGCGTGCGCCGTCAGGCCTTTCACAGGATACCGGTAGATGGCCTCGACTTTACCCACCGTCGCTCCGTTTATAGTGCCATACATATGTCAGCATGCCGCGCAGACGGACATCGGCGGTCCCCCTTTATCCCGCGCCATGTGCTTCCTATATCGCATTCACAGGTGCCAGGAAGATGCCCGTTGGATCTCCCTTAAGGTGCCGCACCAACTAGTGTCCTGTCTCGGGAATGCCTTCATATATTGCCGCACACTCGCCGAGGCATTCCGGAGACTGAAGGACACTAGAAAGCCTGTGAATCTTGGGGGGTGCCCCGCACTTGCCTTCTCCTTTCGCGGCTTGGAAGGCAAGGCAATTGCGGGGCCCCCCACAATGACGGCACCGGCCTTACGCCTAAGGGGTGAGGCTGGCGCGCTGAAAGGGTAGTAGAAAATGAATTTTGACCGTTACACCGACCGCTCCAAGGGCTTCGTACAATCGGCCCAATCGCTGGCTTTGCGCGAGGGCCATCAGCAATTTACCCCTGAACATCTGCTCAAAGTCCTGCTCGACGACGAGGAAGGACTGGCCAGTGGGCTCATTGACCGTGCCGGCGGGCGCTCGCGCGAGGCTTTGGCCGGCGTTGAGCGCGCACTTGCCAAGAAAACAAAAGTCACAGGCGGCTCCGGCCAGGTCTACGTGGCCCCTGAAACAGCACGCCTGTTCGATGCCGCCGAAAAAATTGCCGGCAAGGCGGGCGACAAGTTCGTCACCGCCGAACGTCTTCTGCTGGCACTTGCCCTTGAGAAAGGCACCGAGTCGGGGCGTATCCTCAATGAGGCCGGTGCCACGCCCGACAAAATCAATGCTGCCATCAACGACTTGCGCAAGGGCCGCACGGCCGACAGTGCGTCCGCCGAACAGGCCTATGATGCCTTGAAGCGCTATGCGCGCGATCTGACCGAGGCGGCGGCTCAAGGCAAACTCGATCCTGTCATCGGCCGCGACGAAGAAATCCGCCGCACCATTCAAGTGCTGGCACGGCGCACGAAAAATAATCCTGTTCTAATTGGCGAGCCCGGCGTCGGCAAGACAGCGATCGCTGAAGGACTCGCGTTGCGTATCATCAAGGGTGACGTGCCCGAAAGCCTCAAAGACAAGAAGCTTATGGCACTCGATATGGGCTCGCTGATTGCGGGCGCGAAGTACCGCGGCGAATTCGAAGAGCGTCTAAAGAATGTGCTTTCGGAGGTGCAGGCCGCCACCGGCGGCATCATTCTGTTCATCGACGAGCTGCACACGATCGTTGGTGCGGGCAAATCCGAAGGCGCGATGGATGCGGGCAACCTTCTGAAGCCAGCGCTCGCGCGTGGTGAGTTGCACTGCGTCGGCGCCACCACGCTCGATGAGTACAAGAAGCACATCGAAAAAGATGCGGCGTTGGCGCGCCGCTTCCAGCCCGTCTTCATCGGTGAGCCGACAGTTGAGGACACAGTATCGATCTTGCGCGGTCTCAAAGAGAAGTACGAGTTGCATCATGGCGTGCGGATTACCGATAGCGCGCTTGTGGCGGCTGCAACTTTATCGAACCGCTACATCACCGATCGCTTTCTGCCAGACAAGGCCATTGATCTTGTCGACGAAGCGGGATCGCGTCTGCGCATGCAGGTCGATAGCAAGCCAGAAGAACTCGACACCATTGACCGCGATCTCATGCAAATGATGATTGAGCGAGAGGCGCTGCGCAAAGAGACGGATGCGGCCTCGAAGGATCGCCTCACCAAACTCGACAAGAGCATCGCCGATTTGCAGGAAAAATCGGAGTCGCTGACGACGCGCTGGCAGGGCGAAAAGCAGAAGCTCGGTTCAGCACAAAAAATTAAGGAAGAGTTGGAGGTGCTGCGCAACGAGCTTGATCAGGTTCAGCGGCGCGGCGATCTCGTGCGCGCAGGCGAACTCAAGTACCGGGATATCCCCGAACTCGAAAAGCGCCTCAGCACCATCGAAACGACGGCAACCCAGGGTGCAATGGTCGAAGAGGCTGTAACGCCCGATCAGATCGCGGCGGTGGTGTCGCGCTGGACGGGGGTGCCTGTCGAAAAGATGCTCGAAGGTGAACGCGACAAACTTCTCAAGATGGAAGACGCGCTTGCCAAGCGGGTCATCGGTCAGAAAGAAGCAACCATTGCGGTTTCGACGGCCGTGCGCCGCGCGCGTGCCGGTCTGCAAGACCCAAATCGGCCCATGGGATCGTTTATGTTCCTGGGGCCGACGGGCGTGGGCAAGACCGAGCTGACCAAGGCACTGGCTCAATTCCTATTTGACGACGAAGCCGCCATGGTGCGCATGGACATGAGCGAGTACATGGAAAAGCACTCGGTCTCCCGCCTCATTGGTGCGCCTCCGGGTTACGTCGGCTATGAGGAAGGCGGAGCACTGACTGAAGCCGTGCGGCGCAGGCCGTATCAGGTTGTGCTTTTCGACGAAATCGAGAAAGCGCACCCGGACGTTTTTAATGTGCTGTTACAAGTACTCGACGATGGCCGTTT
>JBEBJD010000266.1:0-4407 GCA_040080075.1 Hyphomicrobium sp.
GCCTTACCATGTTGCTTCAATTCGAAGGATATGAACCATGAGACATACAGACTTCGCCCCCCTCTTTCGCTCGACCATTGGCTTTGACAGGCTGGCCCAGCTCATCGACGCGGCTGGAGGTTTTGATAACGACAGCGCCTACCCGCCCTATAACATCGAGCGCACAGGCGATAGCGACTACCGCATCACCATGGCGGTGGCAGGCTTCGCTCAGTCCGAGTTGAAGATCGACGCTAAGGAGAGCCTGCTGACTGTGCGCGGCGAAAAGGCACCTGAGACGGCTGAGCGCAAGTACCTGCATCGTGGCATTGCCACGCGCAACTTCGAGCGCCGCTTCCAATTGGCCGATTACGTGGAGGTCAAGTCCGCAGCTCTCAATGATGGCGTCCTATCGATTGATCTGGTGCGCAACTTGCCTGAGCGCATGAAGCCGCGAGCAGTGCCGATTGCAGTGGATAGCCCAGCCGCTAACACCAACATCAAGCAGATCGAAGCTGCCGCTTGAAGACAGGCGCTGCCACGCGCCTCCTTCTTAACTGCAACGCTTGCGAACTGCGAAACGCCGGGTCCTTCCCCTGGGCCCGGCGTTTCTTTGTGTGCCACATGGCCCGGTGTGATTTCCTCATTGCCGCTTGTGCGCGCCTTCAAAATCTGTAAAAAAGGCGTAGAAAGGTCAGTAATCCTGTCCTTTGTTGGCTATTCTTCCGCGTCTCCGGCTCGTCGCGCTCCAATTTTTGGCAGCAGCACGGTTTGAGCCGCGCAGAATGGCCCTTTGTGTTGTTGATGAAACGAAGAACCATGCACGGTATAAAACATCGGCGAAAATACCGCCTGAAGCGGACGTGACGCCAAGCCGCGAGCCTTGTCCCAACAAGCCCGCGCCCGCCACGCCAGCTTGACGACGCTGCATGCCACTCAAGACGTTAGTCTTGAGGGTAAGCCGCACCCGGTCCCCTTCGATACGTCCACCGCCGCCAATGGCACCTCGAGGCTTCACTATGACCACGCCACTCCTCAACAACGGCATTTACGAAGCCCCTGAGCGCGAGGGCCTTTATGACCCAGCGCTAGAGCGCGATGCCTGCGGCGTTGGCTTTGTGGCCGATATGAAAGGCCGCAAGTCACACAAGATCGTGTCGGATGCACTGCAGGTGCTGGCCAATCTCGAGCATCGCGGCGCCGTCGGTGCCGATCCGCTAGCGGGCGATGGCGCGGGCATTCTCATTCAAATTCCGCATACGTTTTTCGCGCAAGAATGCCAACTCGCCGGTTTCTCACTACCCGAACCCGGCAACTACGCCGTTGGCTTTGTTTTCATGCCGCGCGACGAGCGCTTGGCCGCGCACTGTGAACGGGTGTGGGCGCGCTGCCTGCGCGAACAGGACCTGAAGCTGCTCGGTTGGCGCTCCGTTCCGGTCGACAATTCCTCACTATCTGACATGGTGCGTGGCACCGAGCCGATCCATCGCCAGATATTCATCGCGCGTCCCGCGGATGCCAGCGATCAGGATGAATTCGAACGCCGCCTGTACCTGGTGCGCAAGATTGTCTCCAACGCCATTCAGGATGCTTATAAGGGCCGCGACATCGGACACTACACAGTGAGCTTGTCGACGCGCACAATTGTCTACAAGGGCATGTTCCTGTCCTATCAGGTCAAGGCCTACTACAAGGACCTGTCCGACCCGCGCTTAACCTCGGCGATGGCGCTAGTGCATCAGCGCTTCTCGACCAACACCTTCCCGTCATGGAAGCTGGCGCATCCCTACCGCATGGTGGCGCACAACGGTGAAATCAACACGCTGCGCGGCAACGTCAACTGGATGGCGGCGCGCCAAGCCACCGTGTCATCGCCACTGTTCGGACAAGACATATCCAAGCTGTGGCCGATCTCCTATGAAGGCCAATCGGATACCGCATGCTTCGATAACGCGCTGGAATTCCTGACCATGGGCGGCTATTCGCTGGCCCATGCCGCCATGATGCTGATCCCTGAAGCCTGGGCCGGCAATCCCAACATGGACCCCAAACGCCGTGCGTTCTATGAGTATCACGCCTGCCTGATGGAGCCGTGGGACGGCCCCGCTGCCATGGCTTTCACAGACGGCCGCCAGATCGGCGCTACGCTCGACCGCAATGGCCTCAGACCCGCCCGCTATCTCGTCACCAAGGATGATGTGGTGATCATGTCGTCTGAAAGTGGCGTATTGCCTGTTGGCGAAGACAAGATCGTCAAGAAGTGGCGTCTGCAGCCGGGCAGGATGCTGCTGATCGATCTCGAAAAGGGCCGCATCATTTCCGACGACGAACTGAAGGCCGATATTGCCGCCAGCCACCCGTATGAGTCTTGGGTCAAGCGCACCCAGATCATGGTTTCTGATCTGCCATTGCCGCCCAAGCAGAGTGCGAAAAAGACCAACATCAGCCTGCTCGATCTGCAGCAGGCATTTGGCTACACCCAGGAGAGCCTTAAATTCCTCCTGACGCCCATGGGTTCCAAGGGTGAGGAAGCGATTGGCTCGATGGGCAACGACACGCCCATCTCGGCTTTGTCATCGAAGTCGAAGCTCCTGCATACCTACTTCAAGCAGAACTTCGCGCAGGTGACGAACCCGCCGATCGATTCAATCCGGGAAGAGCTGGTGATGAGCCTCGTCTCGTTCATCGGTCCGCGCCCCAACATTCTCGATTTAGAGGGCACTTCGAAGGTCAAGCGGCTGGAAGTATCGCAACCCATCCTGACCAACGAAGACTTAGAGCGCATCCGGGCCATTGGCGCGGTCAAGGACAACCACTTCTCGTCGATCACACTCGACATCACCTATCCGGCAAGTCACGGCGAAGGCGGCATGGGCCCAGCGCTCGACGTAGTGTGCGCCGAGGCCGAAGAAGCGGTGCGCTCCAACGATACCAACATTATCATTCTATCTGACCGCGCCTGTGGCCCGGATCGCATTCCGATCCCCTCGCTGCTCGCCACTTCGGCCGTGCATCACCACTTGATCAAACAGGGCCTGCGCACGTCTGTCGGTCTTGTTGTTGAAACCGGCGAAGCCAACGAAATCCACCAGTTCTGCACGCTCGCTGGCTACGGTGCCGAAGCCATCAATCCTTACCTTGCGTTCGACACGCTGGCTGCCATGCTGCCCGATCTCGGAGCTGGGCTGACAGCGGACGACGTCAAGAAGAAGTACACCAAGGCCGTCGGCAAGGCACTGATGAAGGTCATGGCCAAGATGGGCATCTCGACCTACCAATCGTATTGCGGGGCGCAGATTTTCGATGCCATTGGTCTTCGCCAGGCGTTCGTCAGCCGTTACTTCACCGGCACGCATACGCAGATCGAAGGCGTGGGCTTGCGCGAAATCGCGCGCGAGAGCGTTGAACGCCACAGAGAGGCGTTCGGCAACGCGCCAGTTCTAACCAACGCTCTCGACGTCGGTGGCGATTATGCTTATCGCATCCGCGGCGAAGCCCACGTCTGGCGGCCTGGCACGGTTGCCGATCTTCAGCACGCGGTACGCGGCACGGATAATATCGATGCGATGGCCGGCAAGGTGCCGCAAAAGTATCGCGACTTCGCGCGCAGCATCAACGAGCAGTCTGAGCAGCTGCTGACCATGCGTGGCCTTTTCCGCATACGCTCGGCAGAGGAGATGGGCCGCAAGCCAGTTCCCTTGGACGAAGTGGAGTCTGCCGCCAGCATTGTGAAGCGCTTCTCGACTGGCGCCATGAGCTTCGGTTCGATTTCGCGTGAGGCCCACACCACACTTGCCATCGCCATGAACCGTATTGGTGGCAAATCGAACACGGGCGAAGGCGGCGAAGAGGCGGACCGCTTCAAGCCCTTGCCCAACGGCGACAACATGCGTTCGGCCATCAAGCAGGTGGCGTCGGGACGATTCGGCGTCACGACCGAGTATCTCGTTAATTCCGATATGATGCAGATCAAGATGGCCCAGGGCGCTAAGCCTGGCGAGGGTGGTCAGTTGCCCGGCCATAAGGTCGATGCGACCATCGCGAAGGTGCGCCACTCGACACCGGGCGTCGGCCTCATCTCGCCGCCGCCGCATCACGACATCTATTCGATCGAGGATCTGGCGCAGCTGATCTTCGATCTCAAGAACGTGAACCCGAAGGCGGATGTGTCGGTGAAGCTCGTCTCCGAAGTCGGCGTCGGCACGGTTGCCGCCGGCGTCGCCAAGGCGCGCGCCGATCACGTGACAATCGCTGGCTTCGAAGGTGGCACGGGCGCGTCACCCCTGACCTCCATCAAGCACGCTGGCTCGCCCTGGGAAATAGGTCTCGCCGAGACGCACCAGACACTCGTTTACAATCGACTGCGTGGCCGGATTGCCGTGCAGGTCGATGGAGGCTTCCGGACTGGGCGCGACGTCGTGATAGGGG
>JBEBJD010000236.1:0-4394 GCA_040080075.1 Hyphomicrobium sp.
GCACCGGCCGGACTCATCAAGTAGGCCGCCAAGGGCATCTGATCGGGAGTCCAAGGTTTACCCCCAGACCGAACAAAGCCTAGCTGTGCCCACTCGGCGATGGAGCGGGCTTGGAGCGGTCCTTCCAGTGAGCAGTCCGAGCCCGGGGGAATGCGAATCTCATACCCCCATGGATGCCCGGCAACCCAGCCTTTGCCGGCGAGTTGCGCAGCCGAAGAACCCAGCGCATCGGGGACGGACCGGAAAATATCCTTTTTTCCGTCGCCATCCATATCGCGCGCATAGGGTAAGTATTCGGTGGGCATAAACTGCGTCAGGCCTACGGCTCCCGCCCACGACGATTTCATATCTGCACGCGCAACTCCCGACTGCAACATTTGCAGGGCGGCTAAAAGTTCTTTGCGAAATAGCTCTTTGCGGCGGCCAGCATACGCAAGGGTGGTGAGAACCCGCACCGCGTCGTGCGGCAGCTTGTACGTGCCGAGCGCGGTTTCTCTGCCCCATATTGCCAACAGCGCATAACGATCGACGCCAGTTTCCGCCTCGATTTTGTCGAGAGCCGCCCTATAGCGGGTGGCGTAGGGTTTTGCGGATTCAGCCAGCCGCATCAAATAAGCGCGGTCGAGGTATTCCGACGGGGCGCGCGTAAATTCGGCCTGCCCCGCACTGCCCAGTTTGTCGCGGCCAGGAAGTGCCAAATCCGGAATTGAAAAATCGGGCTCTAAACCACGGAACGCCGTGTCGAACGTGGCACGCGAAACTCCCAGTGCCTGGGCTTCGGGCCAAACCGCGGCGAGCCATGTCTGAAACGTATCGTCGGCGCGGGCGGAAGCCGCCCAAAACGGCATTGCCAAAGACAACACAAAGGCCGCTGCACGCGTGCGGATGGTACTCCGGTCCAAAATGCTGCCCTCGTGGTCGTTGACAGATACGAGCTACTGAGCAGCTCGTTTGGCATAGACCAGCCGATTCGGGGCGAATTTACGACGGTTCAGCCGGTCTGTTTGAAGCGGCCAAGATGGGCTTCCCATGCCAGGGCTTGCCGCACGATGGCATCGAGATCGTTGTGCAGGGGATTCCAACCCAGTTGCGCCCGGATCTTGACCGATTGGGCGACAATCGCGGCCGGATCGCCGGGGCGGCGATCCGCGAGGCGCACCGTAAAATCGCGGCCCGAAACACGTTTGACCGCGTCGATGACTTCAAGGACCGAAAAGCCCTTTGAATAACCGCAGTTGAAGATATTCGAGGCTCCACCACTGCGCAGATACGTCAATGCAGCCATGTGGGCGCGCGCCAGATCAGTGACGTGGATATAATCGCGCACACAGGTCCCGTCTTTGGTCGGATAATCGGTGCCAAAAACATCCATCTGCGGGCGCTGGCCCAACGCTGTTTCGCAGGCGACCTTGATCAGATGCGTGGCCCGCGGCGTCGACTGGCCCGAACGGCCCTTGGGATCGGCGCCCGCGACGTTGAAGTAGCGCAACGCTACGTAGTTGAACGCATGGGCGCGCGCGGTATCGGCCAGCATGATCTCGGTCATCAGCTTTGACCAGCCGTAAGGAGACATCGGCTTCAACTCTGCGTCTTCATTGACCGGGTTGACCTCTGGATTGCCATAAACCGCAGCCGTGGAGGAAAAGATGAACTGGCCGACACCGGCCGCAACCGCGGTTTCCATCAGCGCCCGCGATTTGACGGTATTGTTGTGATAGTAGCCCAGGGGATCGGAAACCGATTCCGGCACCACAATCGAGCCCGCAAAGTGAATAATCGACGTTATCGAATGCTTGCGGATCAAGGCACGCACCAGGTCCTGATCGCCTGCGTCGCCAATGACAAGATGAGCCTCTTGAGGCACGGCCCAGCGAAAGCCGGTTGACAAATTATCGAGAACGACGGTGTTTTGGCCCGCATCCAGAAGCTCAAGGACCATATGGCTTCCGATATAGCCCGCTCCCCCGGTGACCAACACTGTCATACTTGCCAACTCCCCATAACCACTGCAAACAGGCCGCCGGTCCGGCCAAATCAAAGCGGCAGGCTAGCAGCGGCTGGTTTACCGTTTGTGTACCTCCTAAGCCGCCCGCCTCTTTGGCGCGGTTAAGACTGCAATCATCCTAACGGCGTTGTTCAACGGCGCCTCAAAGTGAGACGGCACCATGGCGAGCAATTTCAAACCCATCCGTAAGGCGGTTCTTCCAGTGGCTGGCCTTGGGACGCGGTTCCTGCCCGCGACAAAGGCTGTCCCCAAAGAGATGCTGACCATCGTCGATCGCCCGGCGGTGCAGCATGTCGTGGACGAGGCGCGGGCTGCAGGGATCGAGCAATTCATTTTTGTGACCGGCCGGAACAAGGCTGCCATCGAAGACCACTTCGATATCCAGTTCGAACTCGATCACACCTTGACGGTGCGCGGCAACCGCCAAAAGGAACTCGCGTCGCTGGCGCAAGCCCAACCAGCCGCTGGCAACGCCATTTTTACACGCCAGCAGTCCCCACTGGGCTTGGGTCACGCAGTTTGGTGCGCGCGCCACATCGTGGGAGACGAGCCGTTCGCCCTGCTGTTGCCCGACATGCTGCACCTGAGTGCCGAGCCGTGCCTCAAGCAAATGATCGGCGCCTATCAGATAACCGGCGGCAACTTGATCGCGGTCGCTCCGGTTCCAGAAAGTGAAACCCACCAATACGGTATCGCCGGCGTCACCGATGCAACGGCCAAGGTCTCGGCCATCAACGTCATGGTGGAAAAGCCACCTCAGGGAACCGCTCCCTCGAACCTGCACATCACCGGCCGCTATATCCTGCAACCGCAGATATTCGATCTTCTTGAACATCAAGAGCGTGGCGCGGGCGGCGAAATTCAACTGACCGATGCCATGATCCGCATGCATGGCCAGGCGGGAGAAAGCTTCCATGCCGTGCGCTTTGATGGCGCGATATACGATTGCGGGTCGAAGCAGGGTTTCCTCATGGCCAACGTGGCTTATGCCTTGGCGCGCGACGACATCGGCCCTTTGCTGCGCGCCGAACTCAAGAAAATCCTCTAATGCCAAGCGGAGTGCAGACTGTTGCGACTGGTTCCGCGTTCGCGGATCGTTCTTTTCGTTACGGCACGATGTTGCCCGTTTCGGGTGTCAAGGTGCTGGGCTATGGTTTCAGACGCCCCTTAATCCGTCCGCCCTCCCCGGAGATGATAAATGGCTAAAAAGCGATCCCCAGAGACCTCCGCGGGGTCCTTTCACCGGACATTGACTCCGCCGGGTGTGTTCTTGCTGCGCATGGCGGTCTTTTTGTCGTTGATCGGTTTTCTGGCAGCTATTCTGCACGAGCAACTCTCCGTCTCCTTCATGACCAATCCAGGCCTCAATGCATTGATCCTGGGCACGCTGGCCTTTGGCGTGTTGTTTGCCTTCAGGCAAGTCATTCGCCTGTATCCGGAAATCCGCTGGGTCAATGCGTTCCGCATTTCGGATCCGGGCCTTGCCATCACCCACCAGCCGATCTTGCTGGCCCCCATGGCAACCATGCTGCGCGACCGCACCGGCGCCCTGTCTTTGTCAACGGCTTCGATGCGCTCGATTATGGACAGCATCGGCTCGCGGCTCGATGAGGCCCGCGACACCGGACGCTATCTCGTTGGATTGCTGGTATTCCTTGGCCTGTTAGGAACCTTTTGGGGTCTTTTGGAAACGATCCAGTCGGTCGGTGGAGCCATCGCCACGCTAGGCAATAATGGTGGGGAAACTGGCGCCGTCTTTGACGAGTTGAAAAATGGCCTGGCCAAACCTTTGAAGGGCATGGGCACCGCGTTTTCGTCGTCCCTGTTGGGTCTGTCGGGCTCGCTGATTTTGGGTTTTCTCGAATTGCAGGCGAGCCACGCCCACAATCGCTTTTACAATGAACTCGAAGAATGGCTGTCAGGCATCACCGAATTCAGTCCCGGGGCAAGCTCTGCAAATGACATGGCCAACCGCCAACTGACCAGCGCGGTTTATGAAATGCAGCGCGCTGTGGCCGAGCTGTCCACGCATCTGGCAACTCTAGGCCCCGCTCTGAGCGGTGGCAAACCAGGTGCGCCTGGCGCCGACGACACGGTTCGCGACCTTGCCCGCGGCGTCAATCAATTGGTGACCCAGATGCGCAACGAGCAAAAAGTCGTCCGCGAATGGGTCGACGAGCAGGCATCCCAGCAGGCCGAAGTCTCATCGGCTTTAAAGCAGCTTGCCGCCAGCGTTCAGATTAAGGGCAGCTAATATGGCGCGTGGACGCTCACGGCGCGGCGGCGGCGATTATGGTGAATTCTGGCCAGGGTACGTCGATATGCTGTCGACGCTACTGCTGGTCGTTACCTTTTTGATGTCGATATTCATGTTGGCGCAGTATTTTGC
>JBEBJD010000331.1:0-19005 GCA_040080075.1 Hyphomicrobium sp.
GCACCCAAGGCCACGGGGGCAAGTAAAGAGCAGCTCGTCTTCACGTCCGCTGCCGACTGTGCCGCGACCGGCATGATCAAGCAGCCCCAATGTGCCCAGGCTATTGAGGCCGCCATGGCGCAGCATCTGGCAGGATCGCCGGTCTACCGCAATCGACCCCTGTGCGAAGCCAAGGAAGGCCCAGAAAACTGCGAACGCATGGACGAGAAGGCCTGGCGCCCGCGTCTTTCGGCGGTCGCCGCCAGCGTGGCTGCTGCTGCCGACGCCGAAGCCAGTGGTGCCCAGCTCGCCGGAACGCCCCTGTATCCCACGATTGCCGGGGAGCATGGCTTCAGAACGCTTGGCAATGCCATGATGTTGATTGACGGCGACTTGCTCACCTTCTCGCCCCAGGCGGTCGCTGCCGCTGAAGTCAACGCCAGCCTTGCCAAAAACTAAATACCGGCCAATGTCGCGCGCGGCCGCACGAGCCAATCACATGGCCGCTGCGCCGCGGCCAATGGCAGCGATGCCCGTGCGGGACACCTCGACGAGGCCAAGTTCGCGCATGATGGAGATGAAAGTTTCGATCTTCGACGGCTTGCCGGTGACTTCGAAGACGAAGTGCTCGATCGACGTATCGATAACCTGAGCCCGGAAAATTTCGGCCAGCCGCAAGGCTTCTATCCGCTTCTCGCCCTTGCCCGACACCTTGACCAACGCCAGTTCGCGCTCCAGAGACCGCGCTTCGGCAGTCAGATCGTTGACCCGGTGCACCGGAACCAAGCGCTCCAATTGATGTTTGATCTGCTCGATGACCGCAGGCGTGCCGCTGGTAATAATGGTGATGCGCGACACATGCTTTTCGTGCTCGGTTTCCGTCACTGTCAAGCTATCGATGTTATAGCCGCGGCCGGCAAAGAGGCCGATGACGCGCGCCAGGACGCCCGGCTCATTGTCGACCAGCACGGACAGTGTGCGGCTGACAATGGCCTGGCTCGTTGCTGGTGCTGAATAGTGGGACTGCGGGTTGGCATTGGGCATTGGACTTTATTCCGGTAAATTCAATACTGGGAATTAGGGCTGTGGCGGCAATTTTTTGTCCTGCAAGGGAGGACCATCTTTGCCTTGGGGCAACGGACTCGTTGGAACCTTGGCGTCTGGAAACACAAGTGCGAGAAACACCGGAAATCCGTGCTGATCAACGAGTTTCTTGAAGTCACCTGCATACGCTACCGGGATCTTATACTGCGAGAACGCAGCAACAACGCGCTTACCCATGGCCTCGGCCAATTCGGGCGCAGAAGGCGCACGCAGATTTTTTAATTGCTCGGGCGACATGCGCGAGTAGATCTGGGCAAGCACTTGCGTCTGCATATAGTCCTGCGCGATGCAGGCTTCGAATGGCGCGGAATAATTTTCAGCGAGGCTCTGCGTCTTGTAGCAGGCCGAAATGAAGTCATAGGCCCCCTTAGCGCCGCGCACGCGCTGCAGCTTTCCAAGATGTTCTGCCGCCGCGCGGATATTGGCGGCCTGATCCCAGGTCGCAATGGGCGCGTTGGCTGTGGGCACCTCAGCGCTGGGGGGCGGGGCCGGTTCTTGGGCGTGTGCCGCCACAGCCGCCGCAAGAAGCAGGCACACGGCCAGAACTGCGCCCTCGATTTTTATCACACCAGCACCTTGCCTTCTTTGCCGATCGCCTTGCCAACCTCTTCATCGGTAATGTCTTGTCCGAGCAGCATTTCGTTATGCGCCTTGCCAGACGGGATCATGGGAAAGCAGTTGGCGAGCTTGGCCACACGGCAATCAAACATCACCGGACCCTTGGTATTGATCATTTCGAGTATGGCATCATCAAGATCGGCCGGGTGCTCGCACCGCATACCCTTCCAGCCATAGGCTTCGGCCAGTTTTACGAAATCGGGCAGCGCTTCGGTATAACTCTGCGACAAACGGTTGCCATGCAGCAGTTGCTGCCACTGGCGCACCATGCCCATGTACTCGTTGTTGAGGATGAACACCTTGACCGGCAGGCGATGCTGCACGGCGGTCGAGCACTCCTGAATGTTCATCAGGATCGAGGCATCACCAGCCACATCAATCACAAGAGATTTCGGATGCGCCATCTGCGCGCCGATGGCGGCGGGCAAGCCATACCCCATGGTGCCGAGCCCCCCCGACGTCATCCAGCGATTGGGCTCCTCGAATTGCAGATATTGTGCCGCCCACATCTGATGCTGGCCAACTTCGGTGGTAAAGTAGGTGTCGCGATCCTTGGTCAGTGCCTGCAGCCGCTGGCATGCATGCTGTGGCATGATTACGTCTTTGGAGTTCTTGAACGACAACGACTTCTTGGCCCGCCAGCCGTCAATTTCTTTCCACCACGTTTTGTGAGCAGCCTTGTCGAGCGCGGGCGCCTTGGCCTTCCAAAGCTTCAACATTTCTTCCAGCACGTAGGCACAATCGCCGACGATGGGGATATCCACGCGCACGTTCTTATTGATCGACGACGGATCGATATCGACATGAATCTTTTTCGAATTCGGTGCGAAAGATTTGATGAGGCCCGTGATGCGATCGTCGAACCGTGCGCCGATGTTGATCATCACATCGCAATCGTGCATCGCCCAGTTGGCTTCATAGGTGCCGTGCATGCCCAGCATGCCCAGCCATTGCTTATCGGAGGCCGGGTAAGCGCCCAGCCCCATAAGGGTCGAGGTAATGGGAAATCCCGTCAGGCGCACGAACTCACGCAATAACTGGCTCGCTTTGGGACCAGAGTTGATGATGCCGCCACCGGTATAAAACACGGGCTTCTTGGCGCCTGCGATCAAGTCGATAGCAGCCTTCACGCCTTCCATCTCCGGCTTAATGCGGGGGCGATAGGTCTTGTGCTCGATGTTGGTGGGACCAACATAATTGCCGGTTGCGAATTGCACATCCTTGGGAATGTCGACTACAACCGGGCCTGGACGGCCCGTGCGCGCAATGTGGAAGGCCTCATGCAAAATGCGCGCAAGGTCGTCGACGTTCTTTACAAGCCAATTATGTTTGGTGCACGGCCGCGTGATGCCAACCGTATCGCATTCCTGAAAGGCGTCATTGCCGATCAGATGGGTTGGCACCTGTCCGGTGATACAGACCAGCGGAATGGAATCCATGAGCGCATCGGTCAGCCCCGTGACCGCATTAGTGGCTCCCGGCCCCGAGGTCACCAGCGCCACGCCGACCTTACCGCTTGAACGCGCATAGCCCTCGGCTGCGTGCAAAGCCCCGCCTTCCTGGCGCACCAGGATGTGTTTGACCTTTTCCTGTTGATAGAGCTCATCGTAGATCGGCAACACGGCGCCACCCGGATAGCCAAAGATGTGCTCAACGCCCTGATCGGCCAGTGCCGTCAAAACCATCTCCGCGCCCGTCATCGTGCGTGCCATGCCAGTTGCTCCAAAGCCCAATAAGCCACGCGCCCCACAACCGCCCCAGCAAGGCGGCGCGCGCCACAGCTTTCGTCTAGATCGTTCAAGGCTGAAGGGTCAAGTCTAAGAATCAATTAATGAGACAATTAGATCCTCAGAACATTCCATTTGTTGCGGTGTAATCACATTCCACGTATTCATATTGCGTCTCAGCCAAGTTGACTGACGTTTTACATACTGCCGCGTTTCCGCCTTTGCCTGTTCAACGGCCACATCCCTGGACAATTCACCGGCCAAATGCCGCCCAAGCGGGACAACACCCAGCGCCCTCATGACGGGAAGTTCTCCCGAAAGCCCAAGGGCCCGTAAGTCCCGCACTTCGTCGAGCGCCCCCTCTCCCATCATGACGTCGAAGCGCGCGTCACAGTGCTGGCGCGAGACGTCCCGGTCAGGCACGATCACGAGGCGAAGTGTTTGTGCCTCATTGAGGATCGGAACTCCGGGCGCTTGCTGCCACTGACCAAGGGACACTCCCGTAGCCTCCAGCACTTCAAGGGCGCGCGTCACACGTTGAGGGTCACTTGGAAGGAGCTTCGCCGCCATGACCGGATCGGAGGCGGCCAAGAGAGCATGCAGCCCGGCCGGTCCGAGCCGCCGTGCCTCTTGGCGCCAATGCGCCCGAACGTCGCCGGGCACCGGCGGAATGGGCGACAGCCCTTGCAGCAGCGCCCTGAAATAGAGCCCCGTCCCCCCAACGATCACCGGCACCTTTTTAGTCCCATGCACTTGGGCAATTGCAACCGCCGCATCACGCACATAGCGCCCCGTCGAGTAAGCATCGGCGCCCGCGACATGGCCGTAAAGTTTATGCGGTATTGCCGCCTCATCTCCCACAGAGGGACGCGCCGTCAGCACCCGCAATTCGCGATAGACCTGCATACTGTCAGCATTGATGACGACGCCATCAAGCTTTTGCGCGAACGCCATTGCCAACCCTGACTTGCCAGACGCAGTGGGCCCAGCGATCAGAATGGCGGTTGGGGTTGGCATGGAAAAAAATACCTTGCCGGAACGGCAGGAAGTGAAGTTCGCTATCATGACATCAGACCTAGAGCATTTTTTGAAGAAGTGGATCCCGGTTCTTCGTAGAAAATGCGACAAAACAAAAGCCTAGAGCGCCTCAACATCTGCTTGACGGCCAATCTCTTCCCGGCGCCTGCCCCTCGCAAGGCTACCGTGCAACCTGCACAGGCTCACGTGCCGCGACAAGGCTGGCTGCCTCGTGTAATCAAGCGCCGATGACCTCTAAAACTGCAGCCTCCCTCCCCGCCCGGACACGCACCACCGGCTACTTACTGGCCGCCGCCGGTGCCGCGCTGTTCTCGTCCAAGGCCATCTTTATCAAGCTCGCCTACCAGGAGGAGGTGAACGCGTCCCTGATGCTCGCCTATCGTATGGTCTTCGCGATTCCGTTTTTTGCCGCCATCGGGATATGGGCTGTGACCGCCAAGCGGAACAGCGGCGAAGCGGGCATTAGACGCGAACACGTGGCGCAGGCCATTGCGACGGGGTTCGCTGGCTACTACCTCGCCTCCTATTTCGATTTTGCGGGCCTGCAATACATTTCAGCGCAACTCGAACGCTTGGTGTTGTTCACTTACCCCATTATGATCATGTTTCTTTCAGCCGTGCTGAAAGGTGAGCGCTTGACAGCACATGGTCTTGCAGCCGCTGGCGTGACCTACGGGGGATTGGGGTTCGCATTCGCCAGCGATCTCCCGTCGGGTCTGCATGATACTGTAACGGGCACGCTCCTCGTGCTTTCGGCGGCACTGTGTTTTGCCATTCATCAAATCTATGCACGGCCGCTCATTTCAGCGCTTGGCAGCGCACTTTATACGTCGATTTCGATGACCTCAGCGTCCATTTGCTGCATTCTGCACCACGTGATTGTCAGCGGCGCTGACTTCGGCGCCAGCCCGAGGTTCATGTGGCTGGCAGCGGCATGCGCCATCGCCGCAACCGTGTTGCCGGCCCTATTTATCAACGCCAGCCTGGCGCGCATTTCATCAACCGCCGTCGCCATGATCTCGACGTTGTCACCACTCGTGACCATTGCGCTTGCTGTCATCATCCTCGGCGAGCCGTTCACGCTGGCCGACGGACTTGGTGCCGTCCTAGTGATTATAGGCGTCGGCATCTATACCCGGGGCGATAGCCGGGTGGTCTGAAACCTAAGCACCCTGACCGCCACTCGCCTGTCTGTGATCTCGATCAAAGCCGCCCGGCCCGACTCGCTGTCTCATTCACCCGATACTTCATCCCGGGACCTGTATGGGAATGCGAGCCATGATCCGCAGTCAATTGACCGCCACCGCCTGTGCCGCGATGGCTTGCGTTTTTACACTGGCTGCCAGCGCCCAGCAGCCCCCAATGGCAAAAGGAGATCCACGCGAAGGCGTGTCGCTGTCAGCCGCAGAAGTTGAAACACTGCTGACCGGCATGCGCACATATCTTGAATCCATCCAGGGCATTGTTGCGGCCATGGCCGAGAATGAGATGGCCCGTATCCCAGACTTCGCCGCCAAGTCGGGAGCGAAATTGTTGCACGGCACCACGCCGCTGACGGGCTTGAAAGTGCCGCTCGGCTTTTCATCCATGGCATTCGACACACACGACAAATTCGACAAGCTCGCCGCCAAAGCCAAGCGGGGCACCTCGCGCGGAGAAGTGTTGACGGATCTGCGCGACATCATGGGCAACTGCATCAGTTGCCACGCGGCTTATAGGCTGGCGAAGTAGGATTCGCCAGTCACCCCACCCACAGGTGTCTTGTATGGCCGCCCCCTCACTCCGCCGCATCCAGCGCCTTCATGACGGCCTTTGGATTCTTGGCAATCACTTTGAGATAACTTTCCGCTGCCTGATCGGGCTTGGAGCGATGCTGTTCCCAATCGCGCAGCGTGCCGATGGGAATACCGAAGCGGCGCGCGAAGTCTTCCTGGGAGAGGCCGAGTTTCCAACGCACGTGCTTGGCGAGCGCCACGCGGCGCATGCGGGCTAGCTGCTCATCGGTGAGGGGCTGCGCGTCGGGATCGGCGAGAGCAGCGGCCATCACTTGTTCTTCAGTAAGTGCATCGAACGCTGCCCAATCCATCCCGCCATCCCCTATTCCGCTTACCGCAGACTTCAGCTTAGACTTGCCGGATGTATTTGTTTTGCTCACGCTGGTTCGCCTTTCTTGCTGATATGATACGAGTGCGCGGCGGGCGTTCGGTATACGTGACGGTCACAAGCCGCCCGCGAACCATGCCGGTGATATTGAAACGATCCTCATCTGGATCGTCATCGCGTTCCTCGACCGCATTGACATCGTCGAATACCAAGCACGCGATTTCAAATGTGATCTTATGGGCGAAGACATTGATCCGCGCCTTGCCGTTATCCCATTCAAAACGATCATTAGGCATATATACGGGATTCCCGTAGATTTGTCAAGATAGATCAGCGCATCGTCACTCCCTGTTCACCCCGGCTCAACCGCCTCGGCTTTGAGCGATGAAAGCGCCTCATCCAATCCCATCACCGTCTGTTCCTGCGAGCCTAACCGCCGGATTGAAACGTTCCGCGCCTCCGCATCGCGCATGCCCACGGCGATGATGACCGGCACTTTAGCCAGTGAATGTTCGCGCACCTTGTAACCGATCTTTTCATTGCGCAGATCACTCTCAACGCGCAGGCCCGCCGCCTTGCAGGCGGCAACAACCTCGTGGGCATAGGCGTCGGCCTCGCTGGTGATGGTCGCGACGACGATTTGCAACGGCGACAGCCACAGCGGAAAATGGCCGGCGAAGTTTTCAATCAGGATACCGGTGAAGCGTTCCAGCGAGCCGAACATGGCGCGGTGGATCATCACCGGCGTTTTCTTTTCGGAGTGCTCGTCAATGTAGAATGCGCCCAAACGGCCAGCCAGATTGAAATCGACCTGCGTGGTGCCGCACTGCCAGTCACGGCCGATGGCATCCTTCAAAACGTATTCGAGCTTCGGGCCATAGAATGCGCCTTCGCCCGGCTGCAACGCGGTTTTCACACGCCCGTTCGACTGCCGCTTCACTTCGTCTAGAACATCGCCCAATGCCTTCTCGGCCTTGTCCCACAGATGATCGGCACCGACGCGCTTTTCAGGCCGCGTCGACAGCTTTATGAAAATATCTTCAAAGCCGAAGTCCTTGTAGATCGACAGCATCAGATCGTTGATCTTGAGGCACTCCTCCATGATCTGATTTTCGGTAATGAAGATATGCGCGTCGTCTTGCGTGAAGTGGCGCACGCGCAGCATGCCGTGAAGGGCACCGCTCGGCTCGTAGCGATGCACCTTACCGAACTCGGCGATCTTCAGCGGCAGATCCCGGTAGCTCTTGAGGCCATGCTTATAAATTTGCACATGGCCCGGGCAGTTCATTGGCTTGCAGCAGAACACACGCTCGTCAGGCAGTGTGGTCGTAAACATGTTCTCGCCGTAATTCTCCCAGTGGCCAGACAGCTCCCAGAAGTGCTTTTCCATCATGTCGGGCGAGTTGACTTCCTGGTAGCCCGCCTTCTGTTGCTGGCGGCGCATATACGAAATCAACGTTTGGAACAGCGTCCAGCCCTTGGCGTGCCAGAACACAGAGCCCGGCGCTTCTTCCTGGAAGTGGAACAGATCCATCTCGCGGCCAAGCTTGCGATGATCGCGCTTTTCAGCTTCCTCAATCTGTTTCAGGTGCGCGTCGAGGTCTTCTTGTGTCGCCCAAGCCGTTCCGTAAATGCGCTGCAGTTGCGGGTTGTTGCTATCGCCGCGCCAGTACGCACCCGCGAAGCGTTGCAGTTTGAACGCCTTGCCGATGGCTCCCGTCGAGGTCATATGCGGACCGCGGCACAGATCGAGCCATTCTCCTTGATTATAGATTTTCAGGGCCTGGCCGTCGGGGATAGCATCGACGAGTTCAATCTTGAACAGCTCACCTTTGGAACGGAAATGCTCTTTTGCCTTGTCGCGGCTCCACTCTTGTTTGGTGAATGGCGCGTTCTTGGCAATAATCTCGTGCATCTTCTTTTCGATTTTGGCCATGTCTTCGGGGACGAAGGGTTCGGCCTTGGCGAAGTCGTAGAAGAAGCCGTTTTCGATGACCGGACCGATGGTCACCTGCGTGCCCGGCCATAACGCCTGCACGGCCTCGGCCATCACGTGGGCAGCATCGTGCCGGATGAGTTCGAGCGCCGGCGCATCCGTGCGCGCCACGAAATTGATATTCGCATCCTGATTGATCGGGTCGGAAAGGTCGCTCAACACACCATCGAGTTGCATGGCAACCGTTCGTTTGGCGAGTGAGGGGGAGATGCCCTTGGCGACTTCCAGTCCCGTGGTGCCGGCTTTTACTGTGCGCGATGCGCCATCGGGGAACGTCAGCGTGATATCGCTCATTCGCAGTCTCCTTTGCTCACTCGCCGCATACCAATCGGCGTAAGTCTGTTTAGAGCCTGTAAATCGGCGATTTGGCGGGGCAAAGTCAAGCGCGCCCTGCTCCCTGGCTTTAGCCACGTTACAAATTCGGGATTGCCCGGTGGGGCATAGGGCCACTAAAATCATTTTGTTCCAGATTGTGAGTTGAGGCTCCCATGCGAATTTTAATCGCTCTTTTTTTGGCTATTGCCCTCCCCATCGAAACGAGCGCCGCCGAAACGTGGGAAACCGTGAAACCAGATGGCCTAGGCTTCTCCGTCGAGATCCCGGGAAAACCTGAATACACGGAAATGACTGACGACTTCGGCGACGGCAAGTCGGGCCTCATCCGGACATACGTCGTCAAGTCGCCGGCAGCCGCTTACGACGTCACAATCTTTGACCTTCCGGAAGGAGCGGTCGGACCGGACGATGTAGAACGGGTCCTGGACAACATGCGCGACCAAAGTATTCAAAACGTTCGAGGGCAGCTCAGAGCCGAAACCAAGATCGACATCGGCGGGCATCAGGCGCGCGATGTGACCGCCGAAACTATGGGTATGGTTTGGCGCAGCAGACTGGTGATCGCCAAAGGCAAAATATATCAAGTCGTCGCAATTGTTTCCAAGGCTGCCGAGCAGTCGGAGACGACTATAAAGTATCTGGCGTCGTTCAAGCTGCTCGATGACACAGACGGCGGCCAGAAAAAGTAAGGCCGCGAGGGCTTGCCGGCCGCTTCTGTCAAGCGCTAGCTGGAAGAAGTGCCGCCGCTCGCACCAGATCGTCCGGCGTATCGATGTCAACGAAGAGACGAGCATCCGTGACCGGAAATGCTTGGGCTACTTGCGCGTGCTGCTTGAGCAACGCCTTCCCGCCCTTGGCACCCGATAGTTCGGCAAGCTCTGCGAAAAACCGGCGTGGCCAAAGCACGGGATTGCCTTGCGTGCCATCTGGCAACTGCGGGAAGAGGATAGGCCGCGGTTCTGGGGACTGCGTGAAGCGGTCAATCAGTGCGTTCAAATAGCCCGGCGTAAGAAATGGCATATCACCCGGCACGATCAGTACGCCGCAGGCATCCACCTGTAGCGCCCGCACTCCGGCGGCCACCGATCCACCGACCCCCTCCGCCCAATTGGGGTTGGGAATAATTTGCAGCCCGCTGCCTTGCAAGGCTGCCGCGACAGCGGCCCCATCGCGCCCGGTAACAGCGAGGAAACCAGAACTGTTGCTCCCCACAATCGCTCGTGCAGCGTGAACGATGAGCGGTACGCCGCCCAAATCAGCCAGCAGCTTCGACTGCCCGCCAAAGCGTTCTGACGCGCCCGCAGCCAGCAAAATGGCGGCGATAGGCACGTCCCTAACCTCCGTGCTTCGAAGCGATAATCTCAGCGAGAATCGAAACCGCAATCTCTGCCGGTGATTTGGCCTTAATGTCGAGTCCCACCGGCGCATGAATACGCGAAAGGTTGTCAGATGTCATACCTGCTGCACTGAGCCGCTCAACCCGCGCAACATGACTCTTACGCGAACCGAGGGCACCTATGTAGAAGCACGGCGCTTCGAGTGCCACGCGCAACGTCTCATCGTCGATTTGGCTGGAATGTGTGAGAGCCACTATGGCCGTGCGGGCATCGGGCGCCAAATCAGGCAGCGCGGCGCCCGGCCAGGCAATTCTAGTATCGAACCCGGAAAACCGGTGATCACTGGCAAACGCTTCGCGCGGATCGATGATGGTGATCTTCCAGCCGAGCAGACGCGCCAGCGCTGCGAGCACTTGGCCGGTTTCGGTAGCGCCAACAACGATCAAGTGAACCACCGGCATCAGGGCGTGACAGAACGAGAGATCAATACCTTCGCCGTTCAAACTGCTATCACCAGTATCAAGGCATTTGGCGGCATCGGCTGGGGCATCAAATGGTGTGTCGAACACCATACGCTGGCCGCTGGCAATATGCGTTCGCACAACGAGGGGTGACCGGGTCTGCCGGGCGGTCAAAATCTTACTAAGATGGAGGCTGTCGCGCTCGCGCGTCAGCGGTTCGACCATCACGACCAGTTTACCGCCGCAGGCAAGCTTGGCGCGCCAAGCAACATCGTCATCAATGCCGAATTCGAGCACTTTCACAGTGTCTGTCGCCATCGCATCAAGAGCTTGGATGACTGCGTCTGCTTCGATGCAGCCACTGGAAACCGAACCTTCGAAATGACCGTCCATCGCCACAGCCATCTGCCCCCCTACGGGGACTGGGGCTGATCCCCATGTTGAGATCACCGTTGCAAGTGCTGCCTGCCCGTCTCTCGCCAGCCTATGCGCCGCGAAAGCCAGCGGATCGTTGCTGTGACGTATTGTGTCCTCCACATTCACAAGACTATTCCAGGTGTTGGGCCCAGTTGTTGGGCCCAGGCATCGGGCCCGGTGATAGTGCCTGGACCAGAACCCGCGATCCAGATTACCGGCCAATCGACTACGCTCCTATCGGGAAGCAAAACGCTCAACCTCAGCCATGTGTTCCCTAGCAGGGTGCCACTCTGCTGGATAAAACTCTAGCCGGCGCCTCTTACTGCCACGGGCACTGGCGAAAATACATCCGCCGGCCTCAACGCGCCGGCTTTCTCTGCTGCTTCCAGGGCTTCGGCAAGTTCTTCGCGCGCCCTCTCGGCGCGGCGCTGACGGTTCCACAAGCTGGCATAAAGCCCGTCGCGCGTTAAAAGTTCGGCGTGTGTGCCTTGCTCAACCAAGCGCCCCTTTTCGAGCACCAGAATGTTATCGGCATGCACGATCGTACTCAGCCGGTGCGCGATGACGAGTGTCGTGCGATTTTTTGCAACGCTGTCGAGCGCGTCCTGGATTTCCTTTTCTGTATGGCTATCGAGTGCGCTTGTCGCCTCATCAAGAATAAGAATCGGAGGCCCTTTCAAGATGGTGCGGGCGATGGCAACGCGCTGCTTTTCTCCACCTGACAATTTCAAACCGCGTTCCCCGACCATCGTCTTGTAGCCCTGCGGCAGAGTTTTAACGAAATCATCGATCTGCGCCATGCGCGCGGCCTCGTAGACTTCTTCATCGCTCGCATCATGGCGGCCGTATTTGATGTTGTAGAAGATGCTGTCGTTGAACAGCACAGTGTCTTGCGGCACGACGCCGATGGCCGCGCGCAACGATTTTTGGGTGACGTCACGCAGGTCCTGGCCATTGATCGTGGCGCGCCCGCCGCTCACATCGTAGAACCGCAAGAGGATGCGGCTGATCGTCGACTTACCAGCCCCAGAGGGCCCGACGATGGCCACCATCTTGCCCGCCGGAACAACAAAGGAAAGATCCTGCAGAATGACGCGCTCGGGATCATAAGCAAAACGCACATTCTCAAAACGGATGGCCGCCGTTGCAGCCTCCAGGTCTTGCGCACCGGGTTTGTCGGCCACTTCCGGATTCTGATCGAGAACGTCCATCATCTTCTCGATGTCGGTCAGCCCCTGTTTGATTTCTCGGTAGACCATACCCATGAAATTGAGCGGCATGAAAAGCTGCAGCATCAGCAAATTGACCATGGCGAAATGCCCCACTGTCTGATGCCCTGCCACCACATCACGCGCTGCCATGACGAGACACACCGTCAGTGCAACCGTGAAAATCACGGCCTGCCCGGAGTTGAGCACCGCAAGCGATGTGTAGGATTTCGTACTCGCCACTTCGTACTGCGCCATCGAGCGATCGTAGCGCGCCGCCTCGCGTTCCTCGGCGCCGAAATATTTGACCGTCTCATAGTTCAACAAGCTATCGACAGCCTTGGTGTTGGCTTCCGTATCACTATCGTTCATGGTGCGGCGGATGCCCACACGCCAGTCCGTCGCCTTGATCGTGAACCACAGGTAAAAAACGATCATCAGCGTAATGGTCACGATATAGCGCCAGTCAAACTCGATGGCGCACACGCCGATGATCAACAGGAACTCAACAATTGTTGGCAACAGCGTCATCAGCGCCATGCGCGAGATATTTTCGATACCCGCCCGGCCGCGCTCCAAGACGCGCGTCAGTCCTCCAGTCTTCTTTTCCAAATGAAAGCGCAACGATAGGCGGTGCATGTGCTCGAACGTCGAAAGCGCGAGCTTGCGCACAGCATGCATGGCGACCTTGGCAAACATGCCTTCGCGCGCCTGCACCAAGAGCGTCATCAGAATACGAGAGGCGCCATAGAAGACGCTGGCCAGCAAGGGAGCTCCCAAAAGCCAAACTAGAGCTTCGCTGCTGGGCACCTTTCCGCCTGTCGCGGCAACCAGCGCATCTGTCGCCCATTTCAATGTGTAGGGCACACACACAGTGATGACCTTGGCCACCAGGATGAGGACCAAAGACAATAGTACCGTGCGGCGCAGATCGGGTCTGTCTTGCGGCCAGACATAGGGCCATAGCGCACGCAGTACGCGAGACTGTTCCGGCGATGGTTTGAACCGATCAAGAAATCCGCCAGGGGCCGGTGACTGCGCGACGGTTTTTGAGGGAGGCGATGGTTGCATCTCTCGCTCATAGATGGCGGTTTACATGTTGTCTATTTTTGCGTGACCCCACGTGACAGCGCACCGCGGACGCAGAGCCTCTGTCCGGAGAACCGTACGCCTCGAAGGGTCCAACTACTTGCCCCGGGACGGCAATACCAGTTTCTGGCACGGACGGATAAGATTGGCATTGGGCAAACGCTGCTGGTTGGCGCGATAAATGATGTTGTAGCGGCTGCCCTTGCGATAGTGCCGGTTGGCGATAGCCCATAGGGTATCGCCGCGCTGCACCACGTAGACGTTTTTGTTGCGACCCTTGCGGCGAATGGAGCCAGCGGAGCAGCTGCGCGCCTGACGGGCATCACTGTCATTTCGCGAGCGCCAGCCCCCTACGCGGGCCGCACTGCGTTTGGATGCGGCCGGCTTGCCAACTTTTGCCGTGCCCCGCTTGTCCAGCCGGGCCTGACGTGAACGATCGTCTCGCAAATCGCCATCGTCTTCGGCACCTTCAATAGTGAACTCGAGACGCTTTGTAGGTTGCTCGGGCTCACTGGCTATATCAGTTTCAGGCTCTTGCGTTATGCTACGCTCGCGGGCCGCCTCGCGCTGCGAAGGTAATTCATCGGCGGGCAAACTTGGCTTCCCGGCATCGGCCTGCAGTGCGTCCTTAGCTCTACGGGCTTCTTCCGCTTGTTGCACGGCCTCAAGACGCTTCATGCCATTGAGAATTTTCTTGGCTTCGGCCTCCTTACGCGCTTGTTCAGCGCTGGCGCGCTCAGCGTCACGCTTTTTGGCTTCGGCCTCTTCGTTCTGGCGGCGCTTGGCCTCCTCGGCAAGTCGCCGGGCTTCCAACGAACCTTTAGCTTCCGCCTCAGCCCGGGCTACTGCATCGCGCAGCGCCTTTTGCTTCCGCATTATTTCAAGTTGTACCTTATGCGCCGCTTCGGCCGCGCTGCCACTAATATCTGCGGCAGCCCGGGGCTCTTTGACAACCGTCGTCTCGCGGTCGTTGCCGGGAGCTGGCGCTGGGACTTCAGCGCGCTGCGAAGATGGCGTGGGGATGGATAGTTTGGCCCCGATTTCACGATCGTAGACTTCACTTGCGTCCTTGATCCAATTCCGGACAGCAGTTGCACCCACACTCAATGGATCAGGTTCAGAACTGGCGGGGGCAGCACCAGGGCCGCTTGTAAGCGGTTCTCGTACTGGCGCGGTATTCTGGGCAACTACCGCAGCCTTGTCCGCACTCTGGCCAGCGCCTGCAGGGACAGCAAGTTTGGCGGCAACTTCTTCCTGGTAAGCCTTTGAAGCGCGCCAAAACCAGCTTGCAACCGGGGTTTCCAAGTCTTCTTCGCGACGCGGCTGCACGGAAGGCACGTCCCGGCGGTCATCACTGAGCACTCTGCGATCGGACGCGGCCGGGTCATTGGGTGAAGGAACGATTTGCGAAAATTGCTCTGACGCGGCGGTCGCGAGATCCTGTGCACGCTGCAGCGTCGAAGCGTCCGGCGCAAGGCTGCCAGTCGGCTCCTCATAAGCTTGCCGGCCGCGCTCATAGGCTACAATTTCGCGTCCAGCGAAGTCGTAAGGGATATAGATGCGGGCCTCATCACCCACTTGGGTCGTCTCACGGCCCGCAGCTACCGTGGTAATGGCGTGATCACCAATCGCTAAGGCTTTTTGTAGTGCAATGGCCCAGCGGCCGTCTCGTCCCGCAATGGCAGCACCGATGATGACGCCGTCCGACTTGATCAGCACTTGGCTGCCCGGCGTGCCAAAACCTTCCAGCCTGGAGACGCCCGATTTTTCAATGATAATGCGCGAAAACTTCGGCGCAGCCACATCAGTTTGCGCCTGCGCAACAAAAGGCGGCTGGTCTTTGACAAACCGGTAGGTTTGCGCTCCTGCGACCTGGGCCTCAGCTGCCGTGGTCAGGAATATGCTTTGTGTCTCTATTCGGATTGTACCGGGGTCTGGCAGCAGTGCACCAAAGGCCACGCCTCCTCCTCCGGCCAAAACAATGGCGGTGCACAACAGCGTCGGATAGGGCGTCAGTTCAGTCCGGCGCATAATACGCAACACTCTTTCTAACGCGCTGTGCCCGGACCACTGTTCAACCGGCCGGGCGTTCCGTCAAGGCTTGGACCATGCTAGTCAATCCCTGGCAACATCGGTATAATTTTAGATGCTGGTCCAGGACCACATTAAGGCGTCAAAATACTCCAAACTAGATTAAATAGCGGCATTGGGGACCCGCCTGCGCTTAAACTATTTAGGAGTGAGGTCGAGACACATTGAGTTGCGCCCACACCAATTAACAAAGTCCTGCCGTCCTTTACACGCGTAATCAGAGATTGGCGTGGGAGTAGACACCTTGTGCGCCGTCATATGCCGTCCACTTTGGCGCCATAGGCTTCCAGGGTCCGCGCTGGGCAGCCTTCCTGGTCCGGCCCCGGACCTGGGCCAGACCCACTCCTACTTTCGGATTGAAAATGAGCAAGAAAAAAGCCACGCCGTCCTCAAGATCTTCCGCCAAGATGCTCCCTGCCATCAGCGTGTGCGTCTACTGCGGCTCTGGACCGGGCAATAATCCGGCCTATGTCAAAGCTGCCCAAGAGCTGGGCATGGCGCTGGCCGCGGCCGGGATGGGACTAGTCTATGGTGGCGGCGGCCTCGGATTGATGGGCGAAGTCGCAAAGTCGACCCTCAAGGCGGGGGGATATGTGACCGGCATCATCCCAAAGTTCTTGTCAGAGCGCGAGCACATGCTGCGCGATGCCGATGAACTTATCATTACCGAGGATATGCACGCTCGCAAGCGCCTGATGTTTGAGCGGTCTGATGCCTTTGTGGCTCTTCCCGGCGGCATCGGCACACTGGAAGAATTGGTCGAGCAGCTGACTTGGTCTCAGTTGGGCCGCCACGCTAAGCCTATCATTGTCGCCAACATCGATGGCTTTTGGTCCCCATTTCTCAGCTTGCTTCAGCACATGAAGGACGATGCGTTCATTCGCGCAGGGCTCGAAGTTCGATTCACGGTCGTCGATAGCGCAGCCAAGATCATTCCCGCCGTGACTGATGCACTGCCGCCCCACCACATCTCTACCCCCGTGGGAGAGACGCTCTCCAAACTATTGTAATTACGCCGGCAGCCACGGCGGCTGGTTGCCGTGCCTGCGCCTAAGTACTGCCGGAATGTTGCGCTTCTTGGTTAAAGTATGGAGCGTGCGTCTCTCTTTGGCTGGCAGACGCTAAGCGCAGCGGACAAAGTACTTTTGGGGGAACTCTCAGCCATGACAGCACTTGTGGAGAATGAACTTCCCAGCCAACCCAAGCCGTCGATCAATGGCATCCACAGTGCCGTGCTTATTGCCGCTCTGACCTGCGGCCTGTGTTTGACAGCTTGGAGCGTTGCTGGCTTCGCAGGCCTCGCCGTCATGCTCCTGTGTGCGTCGGCCATCCTGATTTTTGAACCTAAGATTCCCGGCCTCTCGCTCATCGAGCTCTATAAAGGAAAAAAGCAAGCCAATGACACGAGCCAGGTTTCCAGTGTTATTGAAGTACTGGCCTACCGCGCTGGCCTTCCTCAACGCCCTGACCTTTACGTTATCCCAAGTTTGACGCTCAGTGCGTTTTCAACGGGCACACCAGAAAAACCAGCAATTGCCGTCACGGAAGGCCTGCTTCGCCGCCTGACGCTTCGCGAGACTGCTGGTATTCTTGCCCACGAAATGGTCCACATTCGCAACGGCGATATTTCCGTCTTCAAGTTGGCCGATGCGCTGGCACGTTTAACCCCGCTTATGGCCTTAACCGGAGTTGCACTCGCCGGGGCCAATCTTGTGGCCGTTACTCTTGGTGAACAAGTAGCACCATGGATCGCTGTGGCCTTTCTCTACGTTGCTCCTGCACTGTCGAGTGCCTTGCAGTTGAGTTTGTCGCGGGCACGCGAAGACGAAGCGGATGCCCAGGCCATATTGCTAACCGGAGACGCCATGGGCTTGGCGTCGGCATTGCAGCGCATGGAAAGCTCTATGGGGACACCATGGGACGACTTTCGGATCCCCATTGCGGGCCGCCGGATTCCCTACCCAGCACTTTTGCGCTCTCACGCGCCCGATAAGGTGCGTATCGCCCGCCTTCTGACTACCCGGGCCGGCTCCCAACAGCGGCCCGCCTTTGAGCCCTTAGTCATTGTCGAACAACCGATGGTCTCGCTGGTGGGCTACGGTCCTGGCGAAATGCGGCCGCGCACCCGCTGGAACGGTCTTTGGTTTTGAGCGTTATGCATGCTCGTGGGGCACCAGCATCAGACTGGCCGCCACAGCAGCGTCGCAATTGCCCTGTTCAGGTGAGGTTCAGTGTTGAAGCGTCACATTGTTGACGTTTCGCAATAGTGCCGGTGACCATCCTGCAAGCAGACGCTGTTGTGGGTAGAAAATTCAGAAGGCTAGAACACCGAAATGATTGTCTCTTCAGGCTCACTTCTCAAGCCCGTAAGCATGCTCGCCAGTGTGGCGGTGGCATTCACTATGGCCGTCTCCGTCGCCAATGTCGCACCCGCTGTGGCTCAATCTTACGACGATGGGAGCTATTCCTCTGATTCGCGAGGCTATGGGGATGAGGACGACGAGGATGGCTACGAGGATGGGCAGGACGCTCCCGACGTTGCCTATTTCTATGATGAACTGGAAGATGAAGGCACTTGGATATCCAGCTCCGAATACGGACAAGTCTGGAGACCGCGCAACATCGACCGGGACTGGCGCCCCTACACGCGCGGTACTTGGGCCAATACTGAAGAACATGGCTGGTATTGGGTCTCTGACGAACCCTTCGGATGGGCCACATATCACTATGGCCGCTGGCATATGGATGACCGTTATGGTTGGGTTTGGGTGCCCGGTACGCGCTGGGGACCTGCGTGGGTAGCTTGGCGATCAAATGATGAGCACATCGGCTGGGCGCCGCTGCCCCCTGATGCTTACTGGGATCACGGTCACGGACTTCGTGTCAGCGCCAGCATCTACGAAGGTCCGCGCTTCTCGGCGTACTGGTCTTTCGTTGAACCGCGCTACATTACGGCGCCGCGCCTCTACACCTACTGTGCGCCACCGGCTCGCGTCGTCACGATTATCAATATCACGCGCCCGCAGACCAATTATGTGTTTGTCAACCGCAGGATCGTCAATCGTGGTGTCTCGGTAACTAGCATCGAACGCGTGACCCGCACACGCATTACAACAGTGCGCGTCAACGCCACCGACAACCGGACATATCGCAACGTTCAGCGCAATACGAACACCATCAATGTCTACCGGCCCAAGCTGACCCGTGCCGTGGTCGCGCCCCGCCGGGCCGGCAGGCCTGCCGTCGACCGGGCCCAGTTCCGCGACGTTGACCGCCGTCCGGCGCGCAAGGACAAACCTGTGCGCCAAATTCAGAAGGACAACGCACCCGTTACAGGCGGCAACGCCCCCTATACCGGGCCGGTTGGTCTACCCCGCGGCGAAGCAACTGGACCGGATCGCACGTTGCGCAACACCAGGCCGACGCCCAACAAAGGACCGCAGGGCCAGTTCCGCCCTGATGGTGGTCATAACGATGCCGCCGCGATTAACAGGGCTCAGA
>JBEBJD010000159.1:0-18971 GCA_040080075.1 Hyphomicrobium sp.
CAAATGCGCCATGCTGGAATGAGCGGCCCGGCCCTCGATATTCACTTGCCAGCGCACTGGTCCCTTGTGCGCGTCAACGACGGTCATGCTGGTCGGCTCGCCAACGATGACCATGCGCGGCCGGGTCAGCTGGCCGCCCATTTCGGCAATCATCGGGCGCACCCCGTGACAGCCGGTTTCTTCGTCATATGAAAAAACGAGATGAATTGGCGTGCGCAGATTGCGGCGCCTGAAGTCTGGCACCATGGCCAGTATGCAGGCGAGGAACCCTTTCATGTCTGCAGTGCCGCGCCCAAAAAGGCGGCCGTCGCGCCTGGTCAGCGTGAAGGGATCGCAATCCCAGGCCTGCCCTGTAATGGGAACCACGTCGGTGTGGCCAGAAAGTCCGACGCCGGGCACTCCAATTGGGCCGATCGTTGCAAAAAGGCTAGATTTTTGACCATCCGCAGTTGGCACACGCGTTGACGCCACGCCATGTTGGGCAAGAAAGTCCTCGATGAAGTGAATGATCGCCAGGTTCGGCTTATGGCTTGTCGTATCGAAGGAAACGAGCCGGGCCAGGAGCTCTATGACACTATAGTCGGGGCCTTTCATGGCGTTTGGGCTCTTAGGGCAATGGGTTGGCACTGTTGCGTCCAGGTTGGGCGCTAATCAAGGAAGCGTTCCTACCATGACCTGTTTGATTTGAAACTCTGCAGTTGTGTGCGGCGTAACACTGGGGCAGAAAAGACGATGGGATATGTGAAGCAGATCCCCATGAGAAGGGCCGCAATTGTGCAGTATGAAGATGTCAAAGATTATTATGGGAAGGTGCTGAAAACGAGCGCGGACCTGAAAACGTCGGCATGTTGCGATCCCGATGCTATGCCCGAGCATATCAAGCGGCTGGCGGCCAATGTGCATGATGACGTTCTCGCTAAGTACTACGGCTGCGGGCTTGTCGCGCCAGACCTGCTCGAGGGCCGCCGCATCCTTGATCTAGGTTCGGGGTCGGGGCGTGATGCCTATATTCTAGCCCAACTCGCTGGAGCATCCGGTGAAGTGGTTGGCGTCGATATGACCGACGAGCAGCTCGCCACCGCGCGCGCCACGATTGACTGGCATACCAAGAAATTCGGTTATGCCAAATCGAACGTCCGCTTTGTGCAGGGCTATATTGAACGCCTCGGCGATCTGGAACTCGCGCCCGCGAGTTTCGACGTGATCGTCTCGAACTGCGTGCTCAACCTCTCGATCGATAAGCCGGCCGTCTTGCGGGGTGCCTACGATCTGCTGAAAAGTGGGGGCGAGTTTTATTTCTCCGACGTTTATGCTGACCGCCGCTTGCCCGAAAGCGTGCGTACCGATCCCGAACTCTACGGCGAGTGCCTGGGTGGCGCGCTTTATTGGAACGATTTCTTGCCCATGGCCAAGCGCGCCGGCTTCCTTGATCCTCGTCTGGTCACCAGCCGGCCGCTGGAGATCACCAACGCCGCTTTGCAGCCTAAACTGGGAGAAGCTAAGTTCTATTCGGCCACCTACCGGCTGTTCAAACTCGACGGCCTTGAGACGGCGTGTGAAGATTATGGCCAGGCGGTCGTCTACAATGGCGGCATCGCCGGGCATGATGATGCCTTCATACTCGATGGCCACCATTACATCGAACGCGGCAAGGTATTCACCGTGTGCGGCAACACCTGGCGCATGCTGGCCGAAACACGCTTTCATAACCATTTCACATTCATCGGCGACTTTTCTCGCCACTACGGCATTTTTGCCGGCTGCGGGACCACGCTGCCATTCGTCTCGAGTCCTGGGTCGGCAACGGACGGAAGCTGTTGTTAGCGGCGGCGGCAACTCAATCATTGACCGGGGAAATTCGATGACGGAATCGGCGGCGCGGCGCGTCATGGCTGAGGCGCTTGGAACGGGCCTGCTCGTCACAGCGGTGGTGGGCTCTGGGATTATGGCGGCGAAACTGGCCGCAGGAAACGGGGCTGTTGCCTTGTTGTGCAATACCATTCCAACTGGGGCCATTCTATTTGTTCTGATTTCGATCTTCGGACCGCTCTCGGGCGCGCATTTCAACCCGGCCGTGACGCTGGCGATGCGCACAAAAGGTCAGATTTGTTCGAGTTTGGCCACCGCCTACATCGTGGCGCAGATCGCCGGAGGGTGCCTCGGCACGCTCATCGCGCATGGCATGTTTGATCTGGCCATCTTTCAGGCCTCCACGACAGCACGCACTGGCGCCGCTCAATGGTTTGCAGAATTCATCGCCTCGTTCGGGTTGCTGGTAACAATCTTTGGCGCGGTGCGCTATGCGCCGCAGTCGGTGGCGGCCGCTGTCGCCCTCTATATCACGTCGGCCTATTGGTTCACGGCGTCGACATCGTTCGCCAATCCGGCGGTGACCATCGCACGCGCATTGACAGATACGTTTGCCGGAATTGCACCGTCTGATGTCGCCGGGTTCGTCCTGGCGCAGCTTGCAGGAGCAATCAGTGCAACGATGCTGGCAGGATGGCTGTTTGCGGACGCCGAATAGTAAGACGATGGGATCGGTCTTTTACCTGCGCTTTCACCCAAGCCGGTGCCGGAAATCCTCATAGCCATATGAACGCACCACCCGGTAGCTTCCGTCTTCCTCCAAGATGCCCAGATCAGGCAGCGGCGTGCCGTTGAACGTGGTGTTCTTCACGAATGAATACTGCATCATATCGCCGAACACGATGCGATCACCCACCTTCAGCGGCTTCTTGAACGAGAACTCGCCGATGATGTCGCCGGTCATGCAGGTTTTGCCGCCCAGAATGTAGTCGTACCCAAGTTCTCCGGGCTTGCCAGCATTTAGGACAGGTGGCGTGTAGGGCACTTCCAACACATCGGGCATATGGGTGGAAGCGGAAGCATCAAGGATGGCGATGTCTCTCACATTCTTGTGCAGGCCAATCACGGTTGACACGAGATAGCCGGTGTCGACCACGAGGCCGGCGCCGGGCTCCAAGATGACCTCAATACCGAATTCGGCACGAAAGGCCTTGATCGCCGCGATCAGCTTCGAGATGTCGTAGCCGGGCTTGTTGATGAAATGCCCGCCGCCAAAGTTGACCGCTTTCACGCGCCGCAAATAGGCAGCGAATTCGCGGGCAATATGCTCGATCAGCTTGACCGATCCATCGTGCAGGCTTTCGCACAGCGCATGCGAATGGAAGATATCGATATCATCCCAGGGCAGTAGATCAATTTCGGCACTCGTGGTGCCGAAACGGGAATTCGTGGCGCATGGATCGTAAAGCGCACCGCCGAGTGTCGCGTTTGAAAAACCCGGATTGATGCGGATGCCAACCTGGCGTTTGGCCTTTTTAGACAGCGGTAATCCGCGCGCGATCTGCTCGGGCGAATTGAAATAGATGTGATCGGCGATTTTGGTCAGCCGCTCGACTTCGCCGGGGCCATAGGCCGGCGCATAAACGTGCACTTCTTTGCCGAACTCTTCCCGGCCCATGCGGGCTTCATACTCGCCGCTCGCCGTGGTGCCGTCCAACGTATCGCGCATGAGTGGAAATGCGGCGGGCATCGCCCACGCTTTGGTCGCGAGCAGGATTTTAGCCCCGCTCTCCTTTTTGATGCGCGCGGCGGTAGCGAGATTGCGTTTCAGCGCGCTGACATCGAGAACGTAAGCGGGCGTGGCTATGGAAGCTGGGAGTTTGGGAGAGGGCATTGGGCACTAAGTCCTGGCACGCACCCGGCGGGTCGCGATTGGAGCGCGCTATATGGCACTGAAGTTGAAGCAGTGAAAGGGGTGAGTCATGGATAGCGCGGCCTTGCCGGCTTACTCGCCGGTTTGTCCAAATGGGAAATTATTCTTCCCAACGGCGATATTGCTTGCACGTTCACACTTGAACTAGTCTCATCCAATGATAACACGCCGCCGCCTTCTAAAGTACATGGGTGCCCTTGCAACGGGTTCGGGTTTGGAGCGATCGGCTATGGTCCAGGCTGGCGTTGCTGATAACAAGCGAACGGTGCGAGTTGCTGGCTACAGGATGCCGCTTGAAAGCGATCCGCACGAACGGACATTTATGCAGTGGCCCTCACGCGCCAGCATCTATGGCGGTCAACGCGCGCTTGATGCCGTTCGCGGTAAAATCGCACTCATTGCACAGTCGATTGCGAGCTACGAGCCCGTTGTTGTGCTCGCCAGGCCCAGCCATTTAGCGCAAGCCCGCACAGCACTTGGAGAGGGTGTCGAAGTCTGGCCCATCGAGACTGAGGATTTATGGTGCCGTGATTCCGGGCCCACGTTTGTGCGCTCAGCGAATGGCGGCATCGCCGTCTCAGAACTGAATTTCAACGGCTGGGGAAACAAGCAAGGTCACGACGACGATGGCCAGATCGCCAAGCGGGTCGCAAAACGCCTGGGGGTCACCGTCTTTAACAATGGTGTCACGGGCGAGGGCGGTGGCGTTGAGGTTGATGGTGCGGGCACTGTTCTGGCTCATGAAAGTTGTTGGATCAACACCAATCGCAATAAGTTAGGTAAGTCTGAAATTGAGCAGCTAATACTTGAAGCGTTAGGAGCCGAACGGATGATCTGGGCACCCGGCGTAAAGGGTGCTGATATCACAGATTATCATATCGACGCGCTCGCGCGCTTCGTGAAGCCGGGTCAGGTGCTCATTCAACTGCCTAATAAAGTGGATCGTAACGACCCCTGGTCTGTCGCCGCCTACGAGACCTACGACGTTTTAAAAAATGCGCGCGACGCCACCGGCCGCAAACTTGATATCGTGGTCATAAACGAGCCAAATCCTGAAAAGATCCGTTCGCGCAAGAACGACTTCGTGTCTTGCTATCCGAACTACTATGTCTGTAACGGCGCGGTCATTGGCGCAGAGTTCGGCGACGGCAAAGCGGACGCCGAAGCCAAAGCAACCCTGGAACAGCTTTATCCAGGCCGCACGGTTGTGAGCCTCAATGTTGATCCGATTGGCGAGGCTGGCGGCGGCATTCACTGTTCAACCCAGCAACAGCCGAAAGGAGTTATGGTCTGACATTTCTCCGGCGAGAGGCGGGAGGAACGCCCTCACTCCTCAATCTTCACTTCAAACGTGCGCGCCGACACTTCGCCGCTGGCGAGCCTGGCTTCAACCGAGAAACGATCCGTGCCGTTGGCACCCGCGCGTGCGGTGTAATAGACACCGGTGCCGATCGATTTTTGACCCACACACGTGCCCTGCGCCGAGGCGGCAATCGCCGTCTCCTGGCCGGGCCGTAACGACACATCGCCCTTGGCCGGTGGAGCAACAATGGTGATCTGAGGTGCCGCCACCGGTTCGCAATTCTTGCCGACGCCAGCAAATACGAACACCCGCGCCGGGCGGCCTACGACGACGGGGCTCGATCGTGTTGCGGCGTCTGTGGTGGGGGCAGGTTGTGCCGGATTCGCTGGGGAAACATTTGCTCCATTGCTAGAGCACGCCCCAAGCAACATTGGCAGCATGAACGAAGCGTGCCGGAGTATTTGTTTCATATTGCTAGGTTTGGTCCTGCCAGCGATAGATGAACGTGACGTAGAATAGCCCCAGATAGATCGTCACCATAGCCGCAGCGCCAAGCGCGGACGTTGCCTCAAACAGCGAGAAACCGCCGAGCCAATCCGGCCGCTCGCTGCCAAAACCGGAAATCCCGGTTGCCGGTGCGCTGATGCGGGCCCATGCCGCCTCAGTGCCGTTGAGAAGATCTTGCACGCCCGTCATCAACGCTCCCATGAACGCAAGCCCGCATGACAATACCCCGAATGCGACGCTGCGCAGTGTCACGGGCGCGTTGCGAAGCACGAACCACAGTCCGGCGATATAGGCCGTTATCATGCCAAAACTGACCGAGAACACCGACACAACGATTCCAGTCAGCTCATTTCGTATGGAGAGAATTTCGGCTTCGGTCATGATCACACAACGGAGTGCAGATGAATGGCTATGCATACCGTTTGTAACCGCGTCCGGCAACCAGCGGCTGCCGGTACATGAACCAAGTGTATCTCAAATTTCGCAGTTGACAGCGCGGCAACCAGTTAGTAGTTAACTAGCCGGTTACTTAACCATGTGGCTTAGTTATGACCCAGCAGGACCGCCTAAGTTCAACGTTCTCCGCTCTTTCCGATCCGACGCGGCGGGCCATTCTTGCCAAACTCGCGCTTGGCGAAACCTCGGTGACGGAACTCGCCAAACCTTTCGATATGAGTCTTCCGGCCATATCGAAACACCTCAAAGTGTTGGAGCATGCGGGCCTCATTTCGCGTGGCCGTGAGGCGCAGTGGCGCCCGTGCCGCATCGAGGGGGCAGCATTGAAAGATGTCGATGCGTGGCTCGAGAATTATCGCCAGTTCTGGGAACAAAGCTTCGATCGCCTGGAGGCGTACCTGACTGTTCTGCAGGCCAAAGACAAGACGCCGGCTCGCCGGAAAAAGAAATGAACGACCGCGATCCATTTAGCGAGTGCCACGGAGTGACCCCATGAGAAGCAAAACACTGGCAGCCTCGAACACGTCTGATCGCGAAATCATCATGTCGCGTCTGATCAATGCGCCGCGCGAACTCGTCTGGAAGGCGTGGTCAGACCCCGCTCACTTGACGCATTGGTGGGGGCCGCGCGGCTTCAGTACGACAACATCAGAGATGAGCTTGAAGCCCGGCGGTACCTGGCGGTTTGTCATGCACGGCCCCGGCGGCACCGATTACAAGAACAAGATAGTCTATAGCGAAGTGGTGAAGCCGGAACGGCTGACATACCTCCACACCGGCGAGGACGAAAATGATGATGTGAAATTCAACAGCACCATTACGTTCGAAGACAAGGGCGGCAAGACCGAAGTGACGTTGCGTTCCTTATTCGAGACCGCTGCGGAGCGCGATCACGTGGCCGAAAAATACGGCGCTGTCGAAGGCGGCAACCAGACGCTCACTCGCCTCAGCGAATATGTCTTGGAGCTTGCGGATCACGGCAAGCCGCCCATGGGCCGTCCGTTCGTCAATACGCGCGTCTGCAATGCACCGCGCGAACTGGTGTGGAAAGCATGGACCGAGGCCGGCCATTTGAAGCACTGGTGGGGGCCGAAGGGCTGCAAGCTTGAAGTTCTAAAGCTCGATCTGTTGCCAGGCGGCATCTTCCACTATGCCATGCGCTATTCGACAGGTGCGGTCATGCTCGGGCGTTTCAGATACTTGGAAATTTCGCCGCCAGAACGCCTCGTATACCGCAGCAGCTTTGCCGATGAAACCGGGGCAATCGTGCCCGCTCCGTTTCCAGGAAATTTCCCGTTGGAAGTTGAGAATACGGTGACGTTTGAAGAGCACGCTGGCAAGACAACGATCACCCTGCACAGCCTGCCCTTCAATGCGAGCGAGGAAGAACGCAAATTCTTCGAAGGCATGTTCGCCTCGATGGAAGGCGGCTATGGCGGGACGTTCGACCAACTCGCGGAATACCTTGGGAGCATTTAGAAGGCGTAACGAAGCAGTTACTTTGGGGTCTGCCATTTATGCCCGCGCTGAAAACTTGTAGATGACCGGAATGACGGAGCGGGTACTTGACGCGCTCGTGTTCTGGCTCAAAGCTTGGTTCCTGGAGAAGGCCGGCAAAACCGCTGCACACTTTTCCTGCAGCACTCAGATTTATCGTGCTTCTATCCGGAAAACCGCTTCACACTTTTCCTGCAGCACTCCAGGAGCCTGCTTTTATTGGGGTGTCAGACGCCGGTGCCATCCGGCTCTTCATCACCTTGCTCGTTATCTGACAGCACCGGCATGATGACGACGGCAATGCCGCGATCAAGACTGATCGTTGGTACGCACGCCTTGGAGAGAGGCACGAGAAGAGTCTGCGCCGAACCGGATTTGCGAATTTCAATAAGATCGCCAGCGCCGTAATTTTGAACCGCGACGATGGTGCCGGATTCAGCTCCGTCTGGTGTTTCGACCCTGAGGCCGACCAGATCGGCGTGATAGAACTCGTCATCGTCTGCTTCAGGAAGCTTGGCACGCTCAACATAGAGCTTCACGCCCTTGAGCTTTTCGGCCTCCGTGCGGTCGCTGACACCTTCCACCCGGGCGATCACGCCCTTGGGCGTCACGCGCACCACAATTAGCGAAAGGGTACATTTACCAGCTTCGTCTTCGAGTGGTCCATAGGCGGCAATGTCCTCGGGTTCACCCGCGTAGGAGCGCACCAGAAGTTCGCCGCGGATGCCATGAGCGCCCGAAATTTCACCCAGTAAGATGCGGCGCTTTGAAGTTGTCATTGAGAAAATCTGCTGCTCGCGTTCGCAGGGGACAACAGACGCCTTAACAGCCAATTGCTTCAATGAAAAATATTAATTCGGCAAAGGACCGATAAACGCGAACTCGACGTCCACCATGCTGCCCGCAATTTCCACCGTAGCCGCCGATTTGGGCGCGGCACGGCCGAAGGCAGCGACAATCTCAAATGAAGCGCCCGTTGAACCGGCAGCAAAACCTGTGATCAACTCGCCATCGGGGGGAATATCAATGCGCACATGAACCATGTTTTGTTCGGCGACTGGGTCAAACTTGTATGTTCCGGTGAAAACGCCGCCCCACCGGTCCGAGCCAAGGATCTTGCCACCACGCAGGACCGCCAGCCCCTCGCCATCCTGATCGTGCCGGCTACCTTTGTATGACAGCCCGTAAATACCTTCTGAAATCATATCGAGACTTTCCACCCACTGCTGGAGCATAAGCACTGCAACCAGACCCGGCCGGGATCAGCACAACCCTTTCGGTTTGTATGCGACGTATTGTAGCAAAGTCTTTGCAATGAGCAATTCGCGCTATCAAACGTCCCTAACGGCCTCGTCGATCGCGGCGTAGGTTTCGCCCAAGTCTTCGTGCGTCGAACAATAGGGCGGCATCACATAGATCGTATTGCCGAGCGGGCGTAGCAAAACACCGCGCTCCAGAAATCCTGCATAGAGCCGGGGGCCGACTGCGGCGAGGTATCCGGCATCTGGAACTTTGAGATCGAACGCAGTGATCGTGCCGAGCTGACGTACGTTTTCAAAACGGGCATCATGGGCGAGACCTGCAACTCGTTCTGACTGTAGGGTTGTGAGCGCCGCGATGCGCTGGAGTACCGGCTCTGATTTCCAGATGCCGAGATTTGCACGCGCCGCCGCACACGCGATCGGATTGGCGGTATAACTCGATGAGTGAAAAAAAGTCTTTGAGCGATCGGCTGAGACATGCGCGTCAAAAATCTCGGACGAACACAACGTGACAGCAAGCGGCAATGTCCCCCCCGTCAGCCCTTTGGAGAGGCACATGATATCCGGTGAAACGCCGGCCTGTTCGCAAGCGAAGAGCGTTCCGGTGCGGCCCCATCCGGTCATAACTTCATCGGCAATGAACAGCACGCCATGGCGCTCGCAAATTGCCTTCATGCTGGCGAGCACAGGGGCAGGATAAATCAACATACCACCCGCGCCCAGTATCAGCGGCTCGACAATAAGGGCAGCAGCGTCACCGGGTTTACAAGCGGCTTCCAAAGCATCGAGCGTCAATTGCTCGTGCCCTACTGAGGGGAACGGAATGCGTTCCACATCAAACAGAAATGGTTCATAGGACGCATTGAACACACCTCGCGCACCCGCCGACATCGCGGCCGTTGTGTCGCCGTGGTAGGCATGTTCCATGGCGATAATGCGCGTGCGCGGCGTGCCGCGATTGCGCCAATACCCCAGCGCCATTTTGAGCGCTACTTCAACAGATGTTGAGCCGGAGTCCGAATAGAAGACGTGGCCGAGACCACGAGGCGCCGCTTCGATCAATTGCCGCGCCAGTTGTTCAGCTGGTTCATGTGTGAAACCGGCAAAAATAACCTGACCAAGCTGGTCTGCCTGGTCGTTGATGGCTTGGATTATTTTTGAATGGCGATGGCCGTGCGTCACCACCCACCAAGACGAGATGGCATCGAAAATGCGGCGGCCGTCTGCGGTCTCAAGATACGCGCCATGCGAGCGCACAACATTGATTGGCGCGGGCGCCGTCGCATGCTGGGTAAAGGGGTGCCAGACCGGGGACTTATCTGCGCTCACGCAAAATCCTCCAACCGGAAGCTGGATGAGAAGGCTTCACGCAAAGTGCTCGAGTTGAGCGGGTCCAGCCGCGGCAAGCGGCCAAGCCGGTTCACACTGCCGATTGTGCAAATGGTCCCTTCGTTATCGGCATTTTCGTCGCCAATAAACGCGATGCCGAGAATGGGGATTTGGCGCATTCGCAGTGCTTCAATCGACAACAGGCTGTGATTGATCGTTCCAAGTGATGTGCGCGCGCATAAGATGACCGGCAACTCCCAACGGGCAAACACATCGGCAAACAGCAACTCCCGCTTGATGGGAACCATAAGCCCGCCAGCGCCTTCGATGACCAGCGCCCCCCTCGCAGCGGGCGGATTTATTTTCGCCGCGTCGATCGTGATGCCTTCGAGTTCCGCGGCGCGATGGGGAGAGAGCGCGGCCTTGAACCGGTAGGCCTCCGCCAAAACTTTATCAGCTGGCAGTCCCGATAATCTGCGAACCAGGTCGCTGTCGGTTTCGGGCTCTATGCCAGATTGAATGGGCTTCCAATAGGACGCGCCAAGCGCACCGGCCAATGCGGCAGCGAAAACGGTTTTACCAACATTGGTGTCAGTGCCGGTGACGACGAACGTGCACGTCATGCAGCCACCTCTTTCAACTCATTAGACAGCGCCTCAATCATCCGCCGGGCGTCGTCCTCGGAGGAGTTTAGAGTCAACGAAATGCGCAAGCGGGCCGTGCCTTCTGGCACCGTTGGCGGGCGCACGGCGCGGATATCGAAGCCGCGGGCCTGCATGGCGCTCGCGAGCGCCACTGCGCGCGCGTCCGAGCCAACGACTATGGGCTGGATCTGCGAACCGGACGCCGCCTTGCCGCAGCGTGTTTCAAGTGCGCGGCCAACGCTATCGATCAGGGCCTTGAGGCGTTCGCGCCGTTGCGGCTGGGCCGATGCGAGTTGCAAAGCTGCGCGCACACCCGCCGCAATGAGAGGTGATGGAGCGGTTGCGTAAATAAATGGCCGGCAGCGATTGACGAGAAAGTCGCGCACGGTATTCGAGCACAAAACGAGTGCCCCTGAGACGCCGAGCGCCTTGCCGCAAGTATGCACAGTGATGACGTTCTCTTGGCCCTCGAGACTTGCCGCCAGTCCTCGGCCGCCCTCGCCCCACACGCCCGTCGCGTGAGCCTCGTCGATCATCAGCGTTGCGTTGTGGCGGGCGGCTACAACATTCAAATCGGCCAGTGGCGCGCGGTCGCCATCCATAGAGTAAAGGCTTTCGGCCGCGATCCAAGGACGGCCCGTGCCACCCGCCAAGCGCCATTTCGCAATGGCATCTTCAACGGACTGTGCATCGTTGTGGGCCGCGGCAATCGCATCGGCCTTGCTGGCGCGGATGCCATCGAGGGCGCTTGCGTGAATGAAACTGTCGTAGACAATGAGATCGCCACGCGACGGCAGCGTCGAGAACAGCGCATAGTTCGCGATAAAACCGCCGCCAAAAAACAGCGCCGCTGGTGCTCCGAAATGCTGGGCGGCTTCTGCTTCCAGCGCTTCATGCTCGGGGTCATTGCCGCGTAACAGCCGCGAGCCACCCGCCCCCACGCTGACGCCGCGCACAAGCGCTGCCGCCATAGCCTCGCGCAATTCACTTGAAGCGCCAAGTCCCAGATAGTCGTTCGAAGAAAAGTCAACGCCGGTTCGCGATGACAGTGATCGCAGCCGTCCGCGCCTCTCCAGCGCCTCTAGCGCGTGCTCGAAGCGGCTTGGCATGCCTCACTCCGGCTTTCGGCGTCCCCCGATGCCGTTTGAGGAAGTTCCAGAGGCTGAAGCCCGAGCTTGGCAAACAGCACCGCGTCTTTGTCTTCGCCGGGGTTGTCGGCCGTCAGCAACGTGTCGCCGCAGAAGATTGAATTCGCTCCCGCCAGGAAGCACAGCGCCTGGGTCTCGTCGCTCATTTCCGTGCGGCCTGCCGACAGACGCACGAATGAGCGCGGCATCATGATGCGCGCCGTGGCAATGGTGCGTACGAATTCGATGGCGTCGATTTTCGCTGCGTTTTCAAGTGGTGTCCCGGCAATGGCGATCAGCATATTGATCGGAACACTTTCAGGATGCTCTTCGAGGTTTGCCAAAGTCACCAGCATGTCGGTACGGTCTTCGGGCTTCTCACCCATTCCCACGATACCGCCCGAGCACACCTTCATGCCGCTCTCGCGCACCCGCGCCAGCGTATCGAGGCGGTCAGCGAAGGTGCGCGTCTTGATGACTTCGGTGTAGTAGCGCTCCGAGGTATCGATGTTGTGGTTGTAATAGTCGAGACCAGCGTGCTTAAGGCGGCCGATATCGTCATCGGACAGCATTCCAAGCGTCATGCAGGTTTCCATACCCATCGCCTTGACGCCTTCAACCATGGCGACCACGGCATCCATGTCGCGGGCCTTGGGCGAGCGCCATGCTGCGCCCATGCAATAGCGTGTGGCGCCGCTGTCCTTGGCCTTACGGGCCTCCGCCAACACGCGCTCGACTTCCATGAGCTTCGACGCCTTGAGGCCCGATTCATGGTGGGCCGATTGGCTGCAGTAGCCGCAGTCTTCCGCACAGCCACCGGTCTTGATGGACAGCAGCCGGCTCATTTGGATTTTGTTGGCATCGAATGTTTGGCGATGCACGGACTGGGCACGGAACAGGAGGTCCATGAACGGCGCATCGTAAACCGCCTGAGCTTCCGCACACGTCCAGTCGTGGCGAACCGCGCATTGCGCCGTTTCCTGTCCGGTGGTGACGCTAGATCGATTAGGGGGCGTGACATGCACATTCATTGCGGGCGCGTCTCCGGCTGGGCGTGGCCGCACATGGACCCGCCTCAATCGGTTTCCGTTTTGCACCGCAATAGCCCCGCCCGGCAAGAGGCGAGTTGCCCTAGCTCAACCCATTGACAAGGGCGGGCCAGGGAGCTTGGAGCCGGATTTCAGCCTTTGGAGGGTGCCAGGACGCCGGACGGCAACCTCCCAAACGCTTTGCCGTCAGCCAAATCACCCCCTCGGCCATGGCCGGACCCCGATCACGCCCGCCTGCTTCCGCCAAGACACGAAAAGCCTAACGCGCCACGGTCACGGTACAGTGCGCCTTGCTGACAACCTCAGCGGCAACCGAGCCCAGCACGAGCCGGGACACGCCATGTTTATCACCAGTACCAGTGACAACATGATCACAGTGATTGTTTTCACAATATTGCACAATCGACCCGGCAATATCGCGGCCAGCCAAAGCAACCTTACGAGAGGACGCAACGCCAGCCTTTTTAGCTACTGCGGCGGCTGAATCCAAAATGCGCGCAATTTCAGCGTCTTCGTGCATTGGAATAAGAGGAGACCGCCCCCCACCCCGGACGAGGTTCACGGTGCAAAGTACGAGCTCAGATCCTGTTTTTGAGGCCAATTCCGACGCCAACTGCACGGCCCGTTCAGAATGGGGAGTCCCATCCGTCGCGCAAAGAATCTTTCTATCCACGGCACACTCCCGATGAAAGAGGGGCAAAATTTGCGCCCCGCTGCTATCCGACAAGGGCATACTGATGGATGCTGGTGCGGAGAGCCTTGACCGGGATCAAGCCGTGCTGGCACGAACGCCAAATGGATCGCTGGACGTGATGTTCACATTGACTCCGGGACGCAAATTGGCGTTCTAAACTCGCCGCGACTGCCTAATCACTAATGGAGTTAGTAATCGCATGAGCTTAACTCTCGACATCGATGCTCCATTTTACGACAGTGTGCTCAGCCGCATGAACGGTTTCCTCTACAGATGCAGGGCCGACAAGGACTTCACCATGCTGGAGCTGACCTCCGGCTTCGAGCGCTGTTCGGGATTCGGCGCGTCAGATGTGATCGGCAACCGGGTGCGCTCGTTCGCTTCGCTGATCCACCCCGAAGACCTCGCATCCGTGGACAATGCCGTCGTCAAAGGGCTTGAACAAAGAAAAAACTGGAACATCAACTACCGGTTCCAGCACACATCGGGCCGCTTCATCTGGGTGCACGAAGACGGCGGCGGGGTGTGGGATGGCTCAGACACCCTGGCATTTCTCGAAGGCGCGGTTTTCGACATTCAGCACCTCTACGCCAGCCTTATGACGCAGTTCAGCGCGCCGGGCCAAGCATAATGAGAGGACAGACTCCCGTTGGGACACGGGCTAGCAGGACTATGGACTGCGAGTGACACGTCTATAGTACGCCCATCCGGCGCGTGTGGTTGGGCCTGTGCCAAGAACCGGCGAAGCCTATCTCGCGATTAACTCGAACGCAATTTCCAAGACTGCGACGGCGACCGCCGACGGCTTAGCCGACGATCCCGCCGCTCCTTACAAAAAGGAGACGGATAGACATGGATGCGCCGGCATCGCCAAGCTCACTTAAGCGGCATGATCCAACATTTGCCGAGCTGTTTACACCAAAGCTCGTGACCGTTTTGCGCGAAGGGTACGGCTGGGGCGACTTTCGCGCCGACGCCACAGCCGGCTTGACCGTCGCCATCGTTGCACTGCCTTTGTCGATGGCGATTGCCATCGGCTCGGGCCTGTCGCCAGAGAAAGGGCTCTACACCGCAATTATCGGCGGGTTCCTGATTTCAGCACTTGGCGGCAGCCGGTTCCAGATTGGCGGCCCGGCCGGCGCATTCATTGTGCTTATCGCAACCATTGTTGAGCGCCACGGCTATGACGGATTGGTGCTGGCAACCATCATGGCCGGACTCATGATGATGACCGTCGGCTTCCTGCAACTCGGCACCTATATCAAATATATTCCCTTCCCGGTCACTGTTGGGTTCACGGCGGGCATAGCGGTCATCATCTTTGCGAGCCAGTTAACCGAACTTTTGGGGCTCGATATCGTCAAGGAGCCGGCCGCGCTTTGGCCGAAGCTGTGGGCCATCAGCGACAGCATTGAGACCATCAAGCCACAAACCGCCGCACTATCGGTTCTGGCTGCCGGCATCATCCTCGGCCTGCGCCAGCTTCGCCCCAAATGGCCAGGCCTGCTGGTGGCGGTTGCGATAACGGCGGCGTTGACAGGATTGTTCAACCTTGATGTCGCGACAATCGGCTCGCGCTTCGGCGGACTGCCGCAAACGCTTCCAGCGCCGTCGCTGCCTTCTTTCGATTTCGTAAAGTTGAGAGCCGTGTTTCCCGATGCGGTTACTATCGCATTGCTCGGCGCCATCGAGTCCCTGTTGTCCGCTGTCGTTGCGGATGGCATGACAGGACGCAAACATCGTTCCAATTGCGAACTGGCCGCTCAGGGTGCAGCCAATATCGCTGCAGTTACATTTGGTGGTATGTGCGTCACCGGAACAATCGCGCGTACGGCCACAAACGTCCGTGCGGGAGCACGAGGACCGGTCGCAGGAATTCTCCATGCTCTCTATATCCTCTTGTTCATGCTGATCGCAGCGCCGCTGGCCAGCTACATCCCGCTCGCCAGCCTCGGGGCTGTACTTGCGGTCGTCGCTTGGAACATGGCCGAAAAGCAGGAGTTCGCCAGTCTCCTCAAGGCGTCGTGGGGTGACGCGACCGTCTTGATGGCAACTTTTCTGCTAACCATCTTCGCGGACCTGACGACGGCAATCGCGACTGGTGTTGTGCTCGGCGCGTTTTTGTTCCTGCATCGCATGGCAGAAGCCGTCGAGATCGGCGGAGGAGGACAGCTTATTGCCGAAGACGTGGCGGATGCTGCCGGGACACAGCGAACGGTCTATGACCCTCATGCACTAAATGGCGATACCGTCGTCTACCGCATCAGCGGCGCATTCTTTTTTGGCGCAACCGCACGAGTCAGCAGCGTTCTTGATCGCATCGGTGAACATCCAAAAATCTTCGTCCTCGATTTCACTGAAGTGCCGCTCGTGGACAGTACTGCCGCGAAAGCTTTGGAGGGTTTCGTGCATAAACTGCACCGGTCTGGAACTAAGGTCTTCTTTGCGGGTGCGCGCAAGAGTGTCAGGCGGACTCTGCTCGTGGCTGGCCTGAAAAAGCCTTTGGTCCGCTATGCTCTAACCGCCGAAGATGCTGTCTCACAGGCTCGCAGCAGCTACGCCGGAAATTCGGATTCTGAGCTTGTTGACATGTCCGGTAGCCAGTAATACCGCGTGTACTGTCGCCACAATGGTGTGCTGAAGTTCGAGTAGCGCGTCCTACGAGTACCCATCGCATGCATATGAAGAGACTTTTTGTATTGGCAGCAATATGTTTGCCATTTACCCGTGCTACCGCAGCAGACCCGATGGCACAATTGCTCCTCAAGCTGTCTCCTGACGAACGCGCGCATCAAGTGTGCATCATGAAGGGCCTTGACATCATCAGGCATGCAAAGCGGCTGCCCCAGGCAGATCGAATGAAGACCGGCATTTTCATGCCTGCCATTTTTGATGGAAAAGTGGTCGTGGCTAAGGGTGCTGCCGTTTACTCCAGCAAACATTGGTATGCTTTGACATTCAAATGCACCGTGACGGCCGACCTCTTGAAGGCCACGTCCTTTGACTATCAAATAGGTGATGAGATCGCACCGGAGAAGTGGGATGAACTCGGTCTGTGGCCATGAAGCAAATCAACCTGCTTGCGGTCATTCCCCATCAAAACTCCAAGCAACCTTCGGCTGCTAAAGTAGCAAAAGGTGACTGAGCTTCCCCCGTCTCACCCCCCGATTTTGCCGCCGCCCTTTTTTGTCACAACAACCACGCTTGGCCTTGGCGGCACGGCGTCGTTAAAATCGGGCCAGCGCGTCTTAGGTTTCTCGAACGTTGCTGGATTGCCCTTCTCCTCGGACTCACCAGGGTGCTGCACAGCCAAAAATAATGTCTCGCCATCGGGCGTGAACCACGGCCCGCACATTTCGGCGCCGATGGGCACGCGAAAGAATAGTTTTGAAGTGCCGCGCGCCACACCCGCCGTTTCCATGGCATAAAGGCCATCGCCTCGCCCGGTCTCCTGCATTGAGTTGCCGTCGGTGGCGATCCACAACCGGCCATCGGCGTCGATGGCGCAATTGTCGGGCATGCCGAACCAGCCATCTTTGGAAGTGGCCGCGTTGAACGTCGCACCGACGCTGGCAATTAAGGGATCTCCGCACTTGACCATAATCTCCCAGGCAAAGCCGGGGCTGGCGTGGTCACCGCCGTCAGGGGTGATTTCAATGATGTGGCCGAACTTGTTTTCAGTCCGCGGGTTTGCTGCGTTGACGTCATGGCCGCCCTTCTGTCCGCGTTTGTTATTATTGGTCAGCATGACGTAGACCTTACCCGTCTTGGCATTGGCCTCGACATCCTCGGGGCGGTCCATGCGCGTGGCGCCGAGCGCATCGGCAGCAAGGCGTGCGTGAATCAAAATTTCGGCCTGGCTGTTGAAGGCACCGAGCATTTCATGGCCTGCCACCAGCGGCAGCCATTGGCCCCGGCCGTCCGCATCAAAACGCGCAGCATAGAGCGTGCCGTGATCGAGCAACGTTTTGTTGGCAGCGCGATCTTTGAAATCGACTTTTCCATCGCTGACGAATTTGTAGACGTATTCAAACTTCTGGTCATCGCCCTGATAGACGACAAACCTTCCGTCACCATTGACGATGTTGCCCGCTCCTTCGTGCTTAAAGCGGCCGAGCGCGGTGCGTTTGATGGGCGTTGACGTGGGTTCCATCGGATCGATTTCGACTACCCAGCCGAATCGGTTGGCCTCAAATGGTTCACGCGCCAGATTGAAACGTGGCTCAAACAGCCCCCAGGGATAATACTCCTCCGGGATTCCAAAGCGTTTCATCGCCTCCATTTGCGGATGCGTGGCAAGTGCATCCGCGCCCCAGAAATAATAGTTGATGTTTTCTTCGCACGTCAGCCATGTGCCCCACGGCGTCACGCCACCGGCACAGTTATTGAGCATACCTTTGACGCGTGTTCCCGAAGCATCAGCCGATGTTTTCAGCCAATCGTGGCCACTTGCGGGGCCTGAAAATACCATCTCCGTTTCAGCCGTGATGCGTCGCGCATACTTTGAATTTTCGACAATTGCCCAAGTGCCGCCTTCGCGTTTGATCTCGATGATGCTGCCGCCATGAGCCTGCATCGAAGCGCGAACCAGCGCGTGAGATATGCCGCGGACCGCTTCGATCCGCGGCTTGCCCTCGGCGATACCGGGGTACATCAACTCGTCATTAGTGTACTCGTGATTGACGGCGAGTAGGCCATGGTCCGAGCGGCCTTCAAGCGGGATATAACCGATGAAGTCGTTATTGTAGCCGAACTGGAGGGCTTGAGCTTGCGCCGACGGCTTCATGGGGTCGAAGATGGGCGCGCCGCTCAGAACGGTGTCACCCCACCTGATGAGAATTTTGGCATCATATCCGCCGGCGACATGATGGGTTGCATCTGAACCAGCGCTTAGTTCCGCAAAATTGAATGCTGACGCGGCGTTGGTACCGGCCTCGGATGCTGCGCGGGCCTCACCCGCCGCCATCAGAGCCAGCGGCGATACCGTTGAGGCAATCGCTGTTGCCGCCAAGCCGCCGCGCAGCACGTCGCGGCGCGAGTAGCGGTCCGCGATCACGTCCCCTAAAGTCGGAGTATTTTGGGGGCTGGACGGCGTATCTTCGGCTTCGTCGAAGGGAGCATTGGAAAGGGTCTCGGTCGAGCTCATACTGGGCATTGTCCCTGTCGGTCTAAGCGGTGATTGGGCCGTCGTATCACGGATTTATGACAGAACAGATGGCCAGCCCGTATATTGCCGCGAGCCACATGCATGTTTGTGTTTCAACTAGCGCGCGAACCGATCTAGTGTAGCGGCTCTGACGTTTGGTCCCCGTTCTCGGCTGGCACCGTCACCAAACGTCAGAGCCAAAAGCTACACTAGAA
>JBEBJD010000270.1:0-4346 GCA_040080075.1 Hyphomicrobium sp.
TGCCCTCCGCTCAGGGCAACGCCCGCATTGGCACATTCTGGAAGACGACGATGGCGGGTGACAAGGACAATGCGGGCGGCAATGGCAATGGCAATGGCGATGACGATGGCGATGGCGGTTCAAAGACCGGAATTGTCACCAAGACCCGGCCCAAAACCAAAAAGCCGTCGCTCTACCGCGTCCTGCTTTTGAATGACGATTTTACGCCGATGGAGTTCGTCACCCACGTATTGCAGAAATATTTTAACAAGAGCCGTGAAGAAGCCGAACGCATCATGCTGCATGTGCATCAAAAGGGCGTCGGGATCTGCGGCGTCTACACTTATGAAGTGGCGGAAACCAAGGTTACGCAAGTGATGGACTTTTCGCGCAAGAACAGTCACCCTTTGCAATGCACCATGGAGAAAGAGTAGGTCGACGTGCCATCCTTCTCGAAAAGCCTCGAAGCCTCGCTGCATCGCGCGCTGGAACTTGCGAACGAGCGTAGTCACGAATACGCCACGCTCGAACATCTGCTTGCAAGCCTGATCGAAGACCGCGATGCGGTGGCGGTGCTCAATGCGTGCAACGTTGATACCGGCCGCTTGCGCCAACGCATCTTGCAGTACCTCGACACGGAGCTGACGTCACTCGTCACCAAAGGCTCAACCGAAGCCCAGCCCACAACCGGCTTTCAGCGTGTCATCCATCGCGCTGTCGTCCATGTGCAATCATCGGGGCGCGAAGAAGTGACTGGTGCCAACGTGCTGGTGGCAATATTTGCCGAGCGCGAAAGCCATGCCGCGTTTTTCCTGCAAGAGCAGGACATGACTCGCTTCGACGCAGTTCAGTATATCAGTCATGGCATCGCTAAGCGCCCAGGCATGTCGGAGCCGCGTCCGCCGCGGGGGGCTGACGATGCGGAAAGCGAAAAATCGGAAGGCAGCGAAGATGGCAAGAAATCAGGTCAGGACGCCCTTAACGCTTACTGCGTCAACCTCAACAAGAAAGCCCGTGACGGCAAGATCGATCCTTTAATCGGGCGCGAGCAGGAAGTGCTGCGCACTATCCAGGTTCTGTGCCGCCGTCAAAAGAACAATCCCTTACTGGTCGGCGATCCCGGCGTCGGCAAGACTGCGATCGCAGAAGGCTTGGCACGCAAGATCATCAACGGCGACGTGCCCGAAGTGCTGGCCGGTGCCACCATTTTTGCGCTCGATATGGGCACGTTGCTAGCTGGCACGCGCTATCGCGGCGATTTCGAAGAACGCCTTAAGAGTGTGATGAAAGAAATCGAGAATTATCCCGGCGCAATACTGTTCATCGATGAGATCCATACCGTTATCGGTGCGGGCGCGACGTCGGGCGGCGCCATGGATGCGTCGAACCTATTGAAGCCAGCCCTGCAGTCGGGGGCGGTCCGCTGCATTGGTTCGACCACCTATAAGGAATACCGCCAGCACTTCGAAAAGGACCGCGCCTTGGTGCGCCGTTTCCAGAAGATCGACGTCAAGGAGCCGACGATCGCCGATACGATCGAGATCGTCAAAGGCTTGAAGCCTTACTACGAAGAGTTTCACAAGCTTAAATATACCAACGAGGCCATCAAGGCGGCGGTCGAGCTATCGGCCAAGTATATTCATGACCGCAAATTGCCCGATAAGGCCATCGATGTGATCGATGAGACGGGCGCGTCGCAGATGTTGGTACCGTTAAGCAAGCGCAAGAAGAAGATAACCGTCAAGGATATTGAGGCGACGGTCGCCACTATGGCGCGCATTCCGCCAAAGACCGTGACCAAATCCGATGTCGACGTGTTGTCCAATCTCGAGAAGGATTTGAAAAGGCTGGTGTTTGGACAGGACAAGGCCATTTCGGCGTTGTCAGCGGCGATCAAGCTCGCCCGGGCGGGCTTGCGCGAACCCGAAAAGCCTATTGGCTGCTACTTGTTTTCGGGTCCGACTGGCGTTGGAAAAACCGAAGTCGCAAAGCAACTCGCGAGCCTGATGGGCGTCGAGCTGTTACGCTTCGACATGTCGGAATACATGGAGAAACATACCGTTTCGCGCTTGATCGGTGCGCCACCTGGCTACGTAGGTTTCGATCAGGGCGGCCTGCTTACCGACGGCGTCGATCAGCATCCGCATGCGGTCCTCCTGCTCGATGAAATCGAGAAGGCGCATCCCGATCTGTTCAATATTTTGTTGCAGGTCATGGACCATGGCAAGCTGACTGATCACAATGGCAAGGCCATCGATTTTCGCAACATCATCCTGATCATGACCACCAACGCGGGTGCTTCCGAACTGGCTAAGCCGCCAATGGGTTTCAACCGGTCGAAACGCGAAGGCGAAGACACCGAAGCGGTCAACCGCATGTTCACCCCGGAATTCCGCAATCGCCTTGACGCTGTCGTGGCATTTGCTGGTCTGCCCCCAGAAGTCATTTCGAAGGTCGTCGAAAAGTTCATCTTCCAGCTGGAAGCTCAGTTGGCTGATCGCGGCGTCACCATCGAGCTGACCGAGGCCGCAACAAAATGGATCGGTGATATCGGATACGACGAGAAATTCGGTGCACGTCCCCTGTCGCGGGTCATCCAGGAGCACATCAAGAAGCCCTTGGCCGACGAACTGCTGTTCGGCCGGCTTGAACATGGAGGCACCGTCAAGGTGCGGCTCGAGGGAGAGGGGCTGGAGGCCAAACTGGCGTTTGATTACGTTTCGGCTGAACCAGGCAAACGTTCAAAGTCGGGTGACGAGGATGGCGACGAGGACGGTGATGAGGATGCCCGGGTTCCAGAGGCAGCCCTTGTCGATGCCACGCCGCGCAAGGTGTTGCCCGCGCCCAGGGAACGAAAAGACAAGCCTGCGCGCCCCGGTGGAGCGGCAGGTGGAACCAAAAAGAAGCCGGAGTAAGCACCCGACTGGGCACCCAAGTATAATCTTGGGATGCTGCACGTCTGGTATTCCGGCCTACCGGGCCCACAGTTTGGAGCTGCGGGACAGGCAGTATTGCATTGCAATATAACCTGCGTATGAGCTCGACCGGTTGCGGCTGTACCGGCCCTGCCGTGCGATACAGGCTTAACGGTTCCGACCGACTCAAGATAAAGTACGCGAACGGTCTTTATTTAGAGAACCGCTAACCTATGTCTTTGTCGTCAGGCTGTGTTCGAGTTGCTCTAGCGGTTCTGAGTAGAAGTTGCTTTGATACTTCCGCTCTTGCGGCGGGCACATTCGATAACCCATTCCTGCTATGAAACAGGGACCTGGAGGCTCCAAAATGATAAATGCATCCCGTTCGTTCAGCGCCAAGATAGCGGCCGCCGTTGCGCTGGCACTCTCGTGCACTACGCCCGCTCTGGCTGAACCCGGTGACCTGACGGGTAACTGGTCTGGTGGCGGGGCTGTAATTTATAGCACCGGTTCCAAGGAAAAGGCTCGCTGCCGCGCCCAGTTCAACAAGATTGGCAGCACGAGTTATTCGATGAGCGCCACCTGCGCCACGGCTTCAGGCAAGGTGGCACAGTCTGCAACCTTGAGAAAAAGCGGCGGCAACAGCTATTCCGGGCAGTTCCGCAATCCCGAATATAACGTCACTGGGTCGATCCGGGTGACGGTGAATGGCAACAGCCAAAACGTGTCGATGTCCAGTGAAGCTGGCAGCGCGTCGTTTTCGATGAGCCGGCTGTAAGCTGCATACAGCTACATAGATGCCGGAACGGCTGGAGCGTTGCCTCGCTCCGGTCGTTCTTAGTTTCGCGCCGTCCCCAAAAATTCGGCAGAGGTTCAGTAGAACAGGCTCGAAACGCTTTCTTCGCGGGACGTGCGCAGGATCGCCTCGCCGATCAGCGGGGCGATGGGCAGTATGCGAATGTTCTTGGCCGCTTTGACCGCCTCCGTCGGTAGGATCGAGTCCGTGATCACAAGAGACGTCAGCCGCGAATTCTGAATGCGCGAGACCGCGCCGCCCGATAGCACGCCGTGGGTGATATAAGCTGAAACTTCGGTTGCGCCCGACTTCAACAGAGCCTCCGCCGCGTTCACCAGCGTACCACCGCTATCGATGATGTCGTCAATGAGAACGCAGGCCTTGCCTCGCACATCGCCGATGACGTTCATGACTTCAGACTCGCCCGGTTTTTCCCTTCGCTTGTCGCAAATGGCAATCGGCACCTCGATGCGCTTGGCAAGGGCCCGGGCGCGTACCACGCCGCCGACGTCCGGTGACACGACAACCACGTCCTTGACCTTCATGTGCTCCTGCATATCGCGGGCGATAATCGGGGCGCCAAACAGGTTGTCGGTCGGGATATCGAAAAAGCCCTGGATCTGGCCGGCGTGCAGGTCGAGGGTCAGGACCCGGTC